>JAPKZC010001002.1:3679-6447 GCA_026394025.1 Candidatus Solibacter sp. | reverse complement strand
GCGCGGAGTTGTTCGGGGGTCGGATAGGGCGGCGTTTCCCCGCGCTGAATGGCGGCGCGGTCGCGGCGCTGCCGCTCGGCGCGCTTGGTGGTAAGCGCGTCCTTAAGGTTGTAAGTGATCCGCGCGCCCGCCGGCGGATTGGCGGCGGTGAAGTGCGAAGTTCCCTGGTTGCCGCCGCGGCTCTGCGGGATGAAAGAGAGTGCCGGCCTGGTGGGGAAGATGTGGCTATCCTTCTGCATGATCTCCGGCGTGGCAGTACGCAGCGGGCTGTAATCGTCCAGCACGTAGATGCTGCGGCCGAAGGTGCCAATCACCAGATCATCCATCTGCTTCTGGATGGCGAGGTCGCGCATCATGACGGTGGGCAGGCCGACGTTGAGCTTCATCCACTTCTCGCCGCCGATGTTGGTCCAGTAGAGGCCGAATTCCGTGCCCGCAAAGAGCAGCTTGGAGTTGACGTGGTCTTCGGCAAGGGCGTAGACGCTGCCTCGTTCGGGCAGGTTGCCGGAGATGGAAATCCAGGTCTTGCCGCGATCGGAGCTCTTGATGGCGTAGGGCTTGAAGTCGCCGTTCTGGTGATTGTCGTAAGCCACGTAGACCACCCCGGCATCGTGCTGGGAGGCCAGAAGGCGCTGCACGTAGGCATCCTCGGGAACGCCGGCGGGCTTGTCGATCTTGCGCCAGGTTTTGCCTCCGTCCTCGGTGACCTGCACCAGACCATCGTCCGTGCCGACGTAGATGAGGCCTTCGAGCTTGGGCGATTCGGCAATCGCGCTGATGTTGTCATAGAGCGCGGTGGACACGTTCTTCTGGATGGCGTCGATGGGCCAGACCTTGCCCATCAGGGGGAGCTTGTTGCGGTCGAGCGCGCGGGTCAGGTCGCCGGAGACTTCCCTCCAGGTATCGCCGCGGTCGTCGGAGCGGTAGAGTTTCTGCGCGCCGTAGTAGAGGCGGGTATTGGAATGCGGGCTGATGATGAGCGGGGCGTCCCAGTTCCAGCGCAGGGCGGGGTCGCCCTTCTTGGGCTGCGGCTGGATGGAGATGCGCTCGAAGGTGCGCTTGTCGAAACGCACCAGGCCGCCGTTCTGACTGCTGGCGTAGACGGTGTTGGGGTCCTTTGGGTCGACGCGCGTGTAGAAGCCGTCGCCGCCATTGGTAACGAAGCAGTCGGCATTGGTCAGATTGGTGAACTTAGTCCGGGCGGCGCAGCCGAAGCTGTTGTTGTCCTGGGTGCCGCCATAGACGGTATAGAAGGGCGCGTCCTCGCTGACGGCGACATCATACAACTGGGCGGTGGGCAGGTTCTCCTTGTAGTTCCAGAAGGATTCGTACAGGCCGCCATCGCCACCCACCAGGTAATGGTTATTGTTCTTGGGATTGACCCAGATATCGTGATTGTCCACGTGCCGGTTGCGGGTGGGCAGCGCGGTGACGGTGCGGCCGCCATCGTCGCTCACCATGATGTTCACGCCGTGGATGTAGACGCGGTCGGGGTTGGCCGGGTCCACCTGCACCTTGGAGTAATACTGGCCCTGCTGGTCGAAGGTGCCGCGCTTCTCCCAGGTGACACCGTTGTCGGTGGAGCGGTAGGTGCCGCCGCGGCCTTCGGGGCCTTCCACCTGGGCGTAGATGATGCTGGGGTTGGAGGGCGCCTGGTTGAGGCCGATACGGCCCAGTTCGCCGGTGGCGAAACCGCCGCGCACCTGGGTCCAGGTCTTACCTCCGTCGATGGTGCGGTGAAGGGCGCTTTCGGGGCCGCCGTGGATCATGCCGAAATAGCGGCGCTGCCGCTGGTGGGTGGCGGCCAGCAGGATATCGGGATTGCGCGGGTCCATGATGACGTCGCTAGAGCCGGTGTATTCGCCGACCTTGATCAGGCTGGCCGACCACGTCTTGCCGCCGTCGGTGGTCTTGTACAGGCCGCGCTCGCCGCCGCCCTTCCACAGGGGGCCGGGGGCGGCCACGTAGACCACGTTGGAATCGCGCGGATCCACCACGATGCGGGCGATGTGTTCGGTCAGCTTGAGTCCCACGTTGCGGAAGGTGCGCCCGCCGTCTTCGCTCTTATAGACGCCGTCGCCGTAGGAGACGCTGCGCTGGTTGTTGTTTTCACCCGTGCCCACCCAGACGATGGAGGGGTTCTTGGGGTCGATGGTTATCCAACCGATGGAGTAGGAGCCGTAGTTGTCGAAGACCGTGGTCCAGGTGGTGCCGTTGTTGGTGGTGGAAAAAATGTTGCCGGAGGCGAGGGCAAGCAGGTAGTGGTCGGAACTGTCGGGGAACATGGCGATCTGGGAGATCCGACCGGAGATGAAGGCCGGGCCGATCTGGCGCGCCCGGAGGGAGGAGAAGGTGTTTTCGTTGATGGGCTCGTTGGAGCCTGGCCCACCACGGCCGCCGCGGCCACCGCCGCCGGCTGCCGGTGGCTCGTCCTGCGCGAAGGCGGACAGAGAAAGACACAATAGGAGCGGAAATAGCCTCATGGACGGGAGTATAACCTAATGCACGGGTTGGCACACGAGGGGCGTGCGGGTGGTTCATCGGCGCCGGCACAAGTGCGAGGTGGCGATTGCGGCAGGTACGGTTCGGTGAAGTTCGGATCCACCCGCGGGAGTTCGTGACGGCCATAGGCACGGTTTGGGTGTGAGACGGCCGAGTGACGCAACGCGGGCATTGGTGGCACAAGGGGACTCGTCGTCCCCGATCCGGGCAAAACTCCGTGGAATGCCGTCCGACAACATCCGTGTGGCCGACGGCCCGCGCGAGGT
>JAPKZC010001002.1:0-3597 GCA_026394025.1 Candidatus Solibacter sp. | reverse complement strand
TCGCGCGAAGTGGGACTGCTGAACCGGAGGCTGAGGAGATTGCCGATCCTCGCGTGGAATGTGTATAATTGTCTAAAAGGATACACATCCATGCGGACGAACATCGTGATTGACGATAAACTGATGCGGGACACGCTTCGCGCAACGGGCCTGAAGACCAAGCGCGAGGCCGTGGAAGAGGCGCTGCGCACTTTGCTCCGCCTGAAGAGACAGGCGGGGATCCGCCGGCTCCGCGGCAAACTGGACTGGCAGGGCGATCTGGACGCGATGAGGAGCGACAGTTGATCCTCGTTGATTCCAGCGTGTGGATCGATTACTTCAAGGGGACGATCACGGTGCAGACCGAGATGCTCGACAGGCTGCTTGGCCAACAGCCTTTGGCCATTGGCGACTTGATTCTGACTGAGGTCCTGCAGGGCTTCGACAACGAACGAGACTTCAATGACGCCAGGAAAATGCTGACCTCGCTGATGGTAGTTGAGTTGGGCGGCAAGGAAATCGCGATTCAAGCGGCGAGGAATTTTCGCGCGCTGCGCAGGCTCGGCGTGACCGTTCGCAAGTCCATCGATACGGTGATTGCAACCCGATGCATCGAAAGCGGGTATGACCTGCTGCACAACGACCGGGATTTTGATCCGTTCGCCAGGCACCTCGGCCTGCGCGTGGCGGTCTGACAACCCGGCTGTCGAGGAGACTCGTCGGTTGCGGCGCTCGCGGCCCATCGGAACTTGGGCGACGCGATGCACGACTTCTGGGAAGTAATCAGCATACTTCCTGGTGCTATCTACGGCAGCAAGCCGCGAAGTTCGGGAGGAAGTTGGTGTGGATGCGCTTTCGCGGTGATGGCTTTCCACAGCTGATATACCCGCGTCGTGTTCTCGAGCGGGATTTCACCACCCGCAACGGTTGCGTCCAGCCGTTCAGCCCGATTGCAGGCATCGCAGACCTTCGGCGCTCTCCAAAACTTGGTTCTCCCGCAATTTCCGTGCACGTTTGATCGCTCCTTACCCAACCGATGCTCTCCAATTTTGACCCGGGCAATCTGACCTGAGCCCACGCACCGGGCCTGCACGTGACGACGATGATGAAACATCACGATGCCAGAAGCTCGGAAGATAAGTCATTGATTTTAAAACTGGTGAGCCGGGCGGGACTCGAACCCAAACCGGGTATTGACAGGATTTAAGTTATTGATTCTGCAAGTCGGACGAAACGCTGAAACCGCTCAAAATCGACCAAGTGTCACCATAGTGTCACCACGCAAATACGGGGCCATGTGGGAAACACTTGCTACTGGGCGCAATAGTCGGATCACGGGCTCAAGCGTCCCCAACCCGACGCTAGCCCCCGCGGATCTGCGCAGTGGCGGCAGCCGTGGTCGGCTTCCTGGGATGTGACGCCAGCCAGAGGCAGAGGAATCGATGACCAGCTTCCGCGGCGATTAGGCGATGTGGGCAGAGACGATTTAAGGTCCTTGGACGTTTTCTCCGGAGGCAAAGCAGGCGCAGCTAAGCCGCCTATTTCCAGTGCCGGTTTGGTCGGCTGACGCGGCTGTTCGCGGCCGCGCAGAACAGGTTCGTGGATTATCGTCCAACCGAAATGGCGTTCGATCTGCAAATTCGGCCACATGGGAGGACTCCCATGTGACTTTGGCAGCATTGTGCCGGGGTGATCATGAGGCTGGACACTTGACCCCGTTCTTCGGCGACTGCGGAATTTCCGTCGTGGGGTTGGGATCGGCCGTGCCGGTCATCCAGTCGGTGACCACCGACCGCGACCACCCGCGGCTGACGCGACAATTCGCCCCCGATCGGGCAGTGGTGTGGGCACTATTACGTCGCGTTCGGTCAGACGGAAGTACGGATGGCCACATTTGCAGCGAGAATCAACCAGTCGTGCATCCGCCCAGGCGGTTTCAGCTCTCAATAGAACTACGGCCTGTCAGTCTCCCGACCGACGCATCAGATCGAGGGCGGTGGAGATGATCCGGCCCTCGGCGCAGCCTGGCTGCAGGCGAGAGCCGATCACCTGAAAGCTAAGATGGCTGAAAGCGTCGTCGGAATAGATGTAGCCGGAGTTGGCGCGGCCATTGGCCAGCGTCACCACGATGGTTTTGCTGGCGGGTGAAGCCGCCTTCAGACGAGTTGCAATGTTGCTGTACACTTCGCCGTTTACCGTGGTGAAGTGAATGTCACCAATGCGCAGCAGGCCGACCTTGAGGTTCACATCTGCCCCTTCCTTGTAGCCGGGGAGGACGTTCTCCCGGGTGGGATTCGCGGCGTCCAGACGCTCGCGGCCGGGACAGGTAAACTTCTCCTGGCCGCCCCAGACGCGGGCGGTATCGGAGAATTGCATGCGGTCGCGCATCAGGCGCACGGCCGATGCTCCGATGAGTGTGCCAGCCATGGTCACCAACTCGCCGGTGCGGGCAATGGCTTGCTTGTACGCAGCGATGTTCTCTGGAGGAACCGGTTGGCGCGAACTGGCTGCCGCGGCCGGATTGAAGCCTTGCTGGGAGTTGTTCTGCGGTTGCAACGGTAGGTTACCAACCGTCTCGAAGAATGGCCCACGGCCGCTGCGGACACGGCCCAACGCGCGCGCCGGGAAGCCCGGATTCTGGTCGCCGGACGCACCTTGGCTAAAGACGGCTACGGCATGTTCATCGAAGAAGCGCTCGAGATAGCGCGATGCCTCACCCGGAAAATCGGCGCTGATCACCCCGGTCAAGTAGAAGTTGACCGGGTGCATCGCGTAATTCAGGTAGACGCCGATCGGCACGTTGTCGTCGCCGATAAAACCGACCACGGCGAGCGTCTTGTCCGAAGGGCCATCCGGATTCGCCGCCTGCCGCCAACCCTGCTTGGCCGTGTACTGGTCGCGGTTGACGTTGAGGTCCACCTGCGTGGTTCCGTAGCCCACCCGCGCCGGGGCCAGACGCGACTTGGCTGTCTGCACCACGGAAACGATCGCCTCCGCCACGGGCGCGAACGTGGTTCCGGCCACATCGAGACCCTTGGTGCTGGAACTGTGGGTATGGGTCGAGGAGACGATGAAGTTTTCCACCGGGCACTTGATGGCCGCGGACGCCCGGGCGATGGCGGCGTTCAAACCATCATCGTTCACGCCGCTCTGATCGAGCCCGACCAGCACGGCACAACTCGCGCCATCGTCCACGACGATGGCGCGGGCGAACAGGTGATCGCGAGGTCGCTTTCCTTGGGTGTGATGTCTATCTTGGCGGCGCCGGCGCGCAGTTTTCCGGGTACCGGGGACTGGGAGAAGGCGGGCATGCACGCCAGAAGCACAGTGACCGCGCCCGCGGCTCGAAAGCGATGAGTATTCATTAACAAAGTCCTCCTACCTGTACTGGTCCATCATGTTCAAGAAACCGCCGGCGATTGCATTCTCGGCACAGCCCGGTTTGAGGCGGGTACCGAGCACCTGGAAGGTATACCTTCCGTAAGAATCGTCGGGCCGGATGTAGCCTATCGACTTCCCGTTGGCCAACGTGACCGTCAAGGTCTGCTCGGAGGGCGAGGCGCGCTTGAGCCGCTGGGCAATCATGGTGAAAACCTCTCCGGTGACCGCTGCCATGGC
>JAPKZC010000308.1:6276-14908 GCA_026394025.1 Candidatus Solibacter sp. | reverse complement strand
CTCCAGCAGTTCCGCGAGCGGCGTTTCGCGCAGGTTGCCCAGCCGGTATTCGGGCGCGACGAAGTGGTCGCATTGATAAAAGTCGCCGTTGTGCTCAATCACCGGGACATCCCCGCATTCCGGGCGAAAGCTGCACAGGGAATGGTCCAACCCGTAGGCCGGCCGGGCCGCCTCTTCAAAGATCTGGACGATGATCTTGCCGATGTCGTGGCGGACCCACTCGTCGAAGATGGCGCAGAGAAAGGCGCCGAAGGCCTCCGCCCCCACGCTGCGCTTGCTCACGCCGCCCGGCGTGTCCGCTTGCGGTTCCACGAGCGGGATGAAGCTCAGGAACTGGGCTCCTATCTCCCGGAAGAAGCGATAAACATCCAGGGGCTGGCGCACGTTGGCGGCGTGTACGACGCAAAGCAAATCGACGGGAACCTGACTCCGCCGCAGCAAACGGTAGGCATGCATCACGTGCCGGTGGGTGGCCTTCTGGTCCTTGGTTACGCGAAACGGATCGTGCAACTCGCGCGGACCGTCGAGGCTGAGACCGACCCCGAAGTTCTCCGCGGCGAAGAAGCGGCACCACTCCTCGTCCACCAGGATGCCGTTGGTCTGAATGCTGTTGGCGATCCGCTTGCCGGCGGGACAGTGCTTGCGCTGGAAGTCCACCGCGCGGCGGAAGTAGTCCAGCCCGAGCGTGGTCGGCTCGCCGCCGTGCCACGAGAACTGGACCTCCGGCCCGGGGACAATCGCGATCTGCTGCGCGATGTACTGCTCCAGCAGGTCTTCCGGCATCCGGAACGACTTCGAGTCCGGGTACAAGAGCTCTTTCCGCAGGTAGTAGCAGTAGTGGCAGTCGAGGTTGCAGAGGGCCCCTGCCGGCTTTACAAAGACCTGAAATTCGCGGGAAACCTGCACGGCGCGCTCCATCCCTCAATCTTACTTTCGTCGGGCCGGCCGCACGCATTCCTCATTTTGGTGGCACGAGGGGAGCCGGATTGACCTGCTGGAACAGCCAATCGCGAACCGAAGTATTGGAATACGTGGCGTCCCAACTCCAGTGCGGAGTCTCCAAAATTGTGGTGGGCATGAAGAGGGTAACGAGGTGTTTGGCGTTTCTGGTTCTGGCCCGGGCCAGCTGGTCTTCCGCGAGCCTGCTGGCCTTTTCGCCCCGCATCAGGCCGTTCCACATCAGCTCGCCCTCTTTGCCGTAGGCGATGTCGATGTCAAAGCCGTTCCGGTTAAGGACGCCAGCGATGTCCCTGAGCCGTTCCCCCTTCAGACGGGCATCGCCCGCGCCGAGAATCCCCGTGCCGGTGGGGTCGTCCAAGCCGGCAAAGAACCACCCGGGCATCGCCTTCAACAGCGCCGCCAGGTTATCTTCTCCCGCTTTCGCGCTGCGATAAGCATGATAGGGATCGTAGGCCGTGCTGATTTGGGCGGCGAACAAGCCAGGGTTCGCCAGAATCGTATTCCACATCGCCGGGGAGCCTCCCGCCAGCGAAACGGCGTAGATGCGGGAGGTATCGACGTTGTAGCCGGACAGGATACTTCCAATGACGGCCACGTAGTTTTGCTGCATCTCGCTCTTGGAAAACTCCACCGTGGCCCAATTCGGGTCCGCGGCGGCGCCGATGGTTACGACGAAGGCCGGATTCCGTTCCTGGGACTCTTCGTCGCTCCAGTAAAGTGCGTCGTGATGAGTGAACAGGGCGCCGCGGTATTTTCCGGTCCAGTCCGTGTAGTTGTAGTCACCGGCCGGGTAGTGCACCACCAGGGGCAGGTTCTTCACGCCGCTGCGCTTCGATTCAAAACCCTTTGGGATGTAGAGGTGGTAGTTCAGGGTGTGGCCGGTCGTCTGGTTTTTGAAAGTGAAGGTCGTATAGTCATCGACGCCCGTGCAGATCTCGCGCGTCGTGGTAACGGTTGTGGGCGCGATCACCTTTCCCGCCCGGGTCGCGATGGGACTCGTCTGGGTGACCGAGTACGCATCCAGCCGGGGTCTGGTTCTGGCGGTGACCTTGAAGGTCACCTGGCCATGGTACGTAGTCGGGTCCGGGTTCTTGATGCCAAGGTCCAGAAAAACGTATTTCCCGTAAAGCGCGACGTCGTCCTTCTTCCCGCTATTGTTCACGTGCACGTTGACGATCGGACGGTCCGCGTAGAGATGATACCGGGGAATAGCCGGATCCGATGCGCCATAGGCGGCTACGTAGGAGGCCGCGGCGCCATTGATTTCCTCGGAGTACTCCAGGCGCACCGCGGTGACGGTTTCGCCCCAGTAGAGCACTTCCGTGACCAGGCTGGCCTCCTTGAGGGAAGGTGCCGGCGTATCGGCGCCGAAAGCCGGGCAGGAACATGCCAGGACGAATACCGCCAGCCGTACCAGAGTCGACGATCTTGTCATGTGACACTCCCTGTGCCGCGGTTCGCTGCCAGCGCGGACGAAGCCGCTGCCCTGTTTAGCTGAGATGCTTTTCGTACCAGGCGAAAACATGCTTCCAGCCCTCGGATGCGGACGCCGGGCGATAGTCGGGACGGTCGGTGGCAAAGAACGAGTGTCCGGTATTGTCGAACGAGTGGAGTTCGTAGACTTTGCCGGACTTCTTGAGCTCAGCCTCGATCTTCGCCACGTGTTCGGGCGCGGGGCGTTTGTCCTCCTTGCCGAAAAGCCCCAACAACGGGCAGCTCAGGTCCTTCGTGTAATCCACCGGGTCCACAGGCTGGCGCGGCGTGAGTCCCGCCGCACCCGCCCCCACGCCGCCCGGATAACAGGCGACGGCGGCATTGATCCCCTTGAGCGTACACGCCGCCAGGTAGACCTGCCGGCCTCCCGAGCAGTAACCGATGATCCCCACCTTGCCATTCACGTAGCGCAACGTGCGAAGGTGCCGGATGGCGCCGTCGACATCGCCCATCGTGCGGTCGTCCGGCATGCCGCCGGCAGCGCGGATACTGGCGCTGTTTTCCTCGGGAGTAGCCTTGCCTTCGCGGAAATGCAGGTTCGGGCAAATGGCGGCATAGCCGTGATGGGCGAACTTGCGGGCGATCTCCATCGTCGCCTCATCCCAGCCAGGCATGTGATGGATGACGACGACTCCTGGATAGCGGCCCGCGCCAGCGGGGCGTGCCAGGTACGCGTCGATGGTGTCGCCCTGGTGCCCGCGCAACTGGATGGTATCGGCGGATATGGCGCGATACGCCACCCTGCCCGCCGCCGCGGGGCGCGCCGCCGGCGCAGGCTGCTGCGCCTGGGCACTTCCTGTTGCCAGTAGTCCGGCCGCAGTCGCCGTGATGAGATCCCTGCGACTGAAGCCCGCTTCCTGCGTTTTGTCACCGTAATGCACGATAGTTCCTCCTCTTGGCTAGTGTGACGCTTCCATGGCCCGGTTCATCAGAAACCACTCGGCCGGATCCAGAAGCTCTCGCGCCAGACCTGTCCCGGCGCCAACATCTGCAGGTCGCGATAGACGCCCCGGTGCGCCAGGTTGATCGCATCGGTAATGCCGGCCATCGGCTCGAAGCAGATGAAGTTCGGGCTGGCGGGCGGACCCGCGGCGGCGCCACCCCTGGCGGGCGCTGGGGTGCGGGGCTGCGGAGCGTAGATCACCGCCGCGTTGTATTTGGGACCGAACGACACTTCGAGTTGCTGCGCCTTTCCCCTGACCCGCATCACCGCCCGGCCTTCACTATCGCGAACCAGGTCGCCGAACACGTGGTCGAGGTCGTAGTCCTTGAGCGCAATCCGGCTCGGGTCCGGGAACATCTGTTCGATTGGAACCGTCTCCCCGGTGGGAATCTTGTCGCTGTTCAGAACCCACTGTTTGCGGGCACCAAGGCTGACCGTCCACTCCGCGCGCGGTGAATCCGTCAACTGGAAATAGGGATGGAACCCAATCGAGACCGGCATCGGCTCGGTGCTTAGATTGTTGACTTGCAGGCTCACCTCCAGCACGCCCTTCGCCAGCCGGTACGTCATCTCGAGAGTGTGCGCGAACGGAAATTGAGCCATCCAGGAAGGCTCGCGGTAGAATTCCAGGCGGCTGGTCACCCAGGCCGCCGTCCGGTCTGCCTTGAGTTCGGTGACGGTCCACTTGTCGCGCGAACATTCCCCAACTCCATATTGAAGGCGTATTTCTTGCCGCCGGAGTAGAACGCCTGTTCGTCCAGCCGGTTGGCCCACGGTCCCAGAAACGGGATGCCGTTGAGGCCCGGACGGCTGCGGAAGGCCGCGATGTCCGCGTACGGGAAGCGGAGGACGTTCTCGCCCTTGACGCGCATCTCGAACGCGACATTGCCCACGCCGGGGACGATCGATACCCGGACCTGGCTCGCGGCGTCTTCGATCCGCACCACGTCGCCGTCCCTCTTCGCCGAATACTGGGCCAGCGCCGTTGCGATCCATGACAGGACCAGGATTGTGCGCCCGGCGTTCCGGATTGCCACCTGCATAGAGTGTGCCATTCCCTTTCTTCCCGGTTCTACTGGCCGGCCCAAAGGTTCTTTCGATTTTGGGGGGTGAAACTCCGAAATGCAAGAGCCAAGCGGCAGATCGATGCGAATCTCGGCCGGACCTTCCCCAACGGACCCTGAAACAGAGTCGAACACATCGTCTACCTCGTCTACCCCGAGTTGTGACTAGCGATGATTATATAACAGGATAAAGGGCCAGGCGGGGCGGACGAATTGGGTCGCCTAAAATGTCACGAGGAACGACTCGGTTGGCTCAAACAGTTGTTGGTGACGCTGAGCGGCTGATTTCGTTTTGGGGCGGGGCAACTGCTGGGTCCGCAACTTGCGCAATGCCTCTGCGCCGCAGCGGCTTGTCGTTCACCGTGAAATCTGTTACTACTCTGTCAACTGGCCCACCAGTGGCTGGAAGGAGAGCGTATGTCTACCGAAACGAGTACAGGCCAGGCGACGCGGCGCGCGTTTCTGGGTACAGCTGCTTTGACAGCGGCTTCATACAAACGGGTTCTCGGCGCGAACGACAGGATCGGTGTCGGACAAGTCGGGTTCGGGTTGATCGGTAGGCAGCACATCGCCGATCTCAAGAGTTTTAGCGATGTCAATTACGTCGGTCTCTGCGACTGCTACGCTCCGCGCGTCGAAGAGGGCATCAAGTTCATCGGAAACGGCACGGTCAAAGGCTACTCCGATTTCCGAAAGATGTACGAAAACAAGGATATCGATGCAGTTGTCGTGGCTGCGCCCGATCACTGGCACGCGCTGCTCACCATCATGGCCTGTGCGGCGGGCAAGGACGTCTACGTCGAAAAGCCCTTAACGGTGTTCGTCGACGAGGGCAAGTGGATGGTGCAGGCCGCCCGGCAGTACAAGCGCATCGTCACCGTAGGCACGCAGCGCCGGCACTACGCCGGCGTGAAGGCTGCCAGGGACTTGGTCCAGGGCGGCAAGCTCGGCAAGGTCAACAACGTTAAGTGGTCCGCCTGCCGTAATATATTTCCGGGCTTTGGCAAGACGCCATTCAGCGACCCGCCCAAGGATTTCGATTACGATATGTGGCTGGGGCCGGCGCCCAAGCACCGGTATCAGGCCCACCGCGGCCTGTATCATTTCCGCTGGTTCTGGGATCACTCCGGCGGCCAGATGACCAACCTGGGCGCGCACACCATCGACCAGATCCTCTGGATCATGGACGCCAAGGGTCCGACCAACGTGATGGCCATGGGCGGCCGGTACGCGCTGGAGGATGATGGCGAGACGCCCGACATCCAAGACGCGATCTGGGAATTCCCCGGCAAGAACGGCCAGCCAGGTTGGACCATGCAAGCATCCATTCGCGAGACGAGCGTTGGTTCTCCGGGGCTCAATCCCGGTCAGCTTTACCTCGGGAACAAGGGCTACATGACCGTTTCCGGCGACTATCAGATCTCGTCGGAAAGCAAGGGCGATCCGGTAAACCAGATTCCGCGGTTCGTCGGCCATCCAACCGGCGGCCCGGTCTACAGCGACACCCAGACGTCCCTCTGGCTCCCGGATTATCCCCCTTCGCAGGCTCCGGCGGTTCGGGGCACAGGCCGGGGCGCGGGCGGGCAGGGCCGCGGCGCCGGTCAGGCGGGAGGTGCGGCGGCAGGTGCGGCCACGGGCGCGGGCGGCTTCGCGGCCACCGGTGTAGAGCCAACCATGATTCTGAACGAACGCGACTGGCTGAATTGCGTCAAGAGCCGGAACAAGCCGTTCTGCGAGGTGGAGGAAGGCCATCGCGTTGCCACTGCCTGCAACCTGGCGAACATGTCCCTGCGCCTGAAGCGCTCCATCAGATGGGACCCTGAGAAGGAATTAGTAATCGGGGACAAGGAAGCCGCCTCGATGGCCGCGGGAGTCCACCTGCGTGCCGAGAGCGGCAGCGCCTATCGCGCGCCGTGGGACAAGGCCCTGCGGGCCTGCGTGAAGGTGTAGGTGGGGACGCAGAGAGCTATTTCGCGCAATATCGGCCTGACGCCCCGAGGCTATTCTCATCTGCTGCGGCGTTGAGATGAGGGCACCATAGAGGTTTGTCTCTGAGAACTGCGACACCCTGGCAGTCAGGGACAAACCTGGCTCGAGCGGACCATGGTGTCTCGCACTGTCCAACAATTCAAACGGAGTCTGGCTTTGAAGGCGAACCCGGCGTCCCGCCGTCGTCTGCCAGGCCATGAGCGTTTCCGTCATGATGCCGGCAACTTCGTCGAGCATTCGACGGCACAACCACTTGGCCTGCAGCAGCCAGACGCCGCCATTGATCATCGGTGAGGCGAGCTCGCGGGTGGTCCTGTTGCTCCCGCAGCACTCGGTTCTCCTCGCGCAGGTAGTCGATGACGAACTACAGTGCCGCGTTAGCCGCGGCGCTCCTGGGGCAGCAGCGACAACAGCTTGTCATCGTCCACCGAGCGGACTTCGCTGACCGTGTCGAAGACCATGGTCTCCCGGCCCGCCAAGGTGTACGGCTTCCAGGCGAGGCCCGCCTGCGACGGGTTGCCCGTGCGGGCGAAATTGACCCATGCCTGCGAGACCTTATCCTGCAACGCCAGCGCTGCCGGCGCGCCGCCGGTGGCCATCCGGATGTGCGGCTCGCTCAGCGCATGGAATGCGAACGCGATCTCCGAGCAATGGAACGCCGTGATGCCGCCATTGACTTGGTACTCGTAGGTGAAGATGTAAGTGTAGACAGGCGCCTTGGACTTCTCCAGTTTTCGGGCGAGCATTGTCTTGGTGCCGCCTCGGAATCTGTTGTCGAGGAAAAGGGCGTCCTGGATCTTCTTGCGCGGCTGCACCTTCTTAAACTCGGCAACGATCTGGTCCTTCTTGTCGCCGAAGGCGGCCGTGAGGTGCTCGTCGATCTCCTTCGGGCTCCACTCGTTCTTGGTGAGTTCGCCCTTCGCCAGGTTGCTGCTGAACTCGCTCATGACGTTGCCGGCAATGTAGGGAATCGAATCGGCCCAGTCGCAGAGCTCGCGCAGCACGTACTGGTCGTCGGCGATGGGGTTCCAGCCCATTGCCTGGCCGCCGAGTTGCTTGGCCACCGCCTGGTTGGCGGCGTTGCCGGCCGCCAGCAATTCGCGGTAGGGAACCTTCTTGAGCTTGTCGATCTGGCTGCCGTCCAGGCCGAGATTCCGCAGGGTCTCGGCCGCTACCGACCGCTGATTCTGAATGATCTTGGCAGGGTCGGTGTCGCGGTAGTTCACGGCGCCGCCGCTTTGGCAGATCACCTTGTGGAATAGGCCCTTGGCCGAAGGTATGTGCATCAGGCGCGTGACCTTGCCGCCCCCGCCCGACTGGCCGAAAATGGTAACGTTGCCGGCGTCGCCGCCAAAGGCTTCGATGTTCTCGTGAATCCACTGGAGGGCGGCCACGAGGTCGGCCATGCCGGTGTTGCGGGAACTGGCGTACTCAGAGCCATAGGCCGACAGATCCAGCGTGCCAATGATGTTCAGCCGGTGATTGACGCTCACGGCCACGACGTCGCCGAATTCGCACAGCGTCTTGCCATCGTAGGCATAGGATTCCATCGACGAGCCATTGGTGAATCCGCCGCCGTGCATCCATACCATCACGGGTTTCTTGCTCTTCGCCGCCGCGCTTTGCGTCCAGACGTTCAATACCTGGCAGTGTTCGTTCTCCACCCAATAGCGATGGGGAAACACGAAATCGTCGCTGCCCACCGTGGTCGCCGGCGGGATCGGACAGACCGGCCCCCATACCTGCGCGCTCTTAATCCCTTCCCACGCTTGCACCGGCTTCGGCATTTCGAAGCGCTCCGCTTCGGCGTAGGGGATGCCGAGGAACGTAAGGATCTTGCCGTCCTTGAAGCCGCGGAGTTTTCCGCCTTTGACCTGGACCACGGGCGGGTGCAGGTTCGGGGGTGCCGCAGGCGTGGCAGGCTTGGCGGCGGGTTGCGTTTCCGCCTTCGGTTTCTCCTGTGCGGACGCGTTGCCGGCTGCGAGCGCTAGCCCAGCAGTCGCGCCTCCCACCAAAGCCGCGCCCCGGGTCAGCAGGCTCCGGCGATTGATTGCGTCCCATTGCGGCGGATGATTCCCCATGGTTCCTCCTCAAAATTGTATTGCGTCTTCATCGGGTATTTCAGAATTGAGGCGTGCGCGCCACGTCAACTGAACTCTCACAAATAGCACGTTTCCCCGGG
>JAPKZC010000308.1:5621-6161 GCA_026394025.1 Candidatus Solibacter sp. | reverse complement strand
AAAATGCTGTAAAATGCTAGCGCTATCATGTCTACTCGAATTCTCCTCGCTCTCGCCGCCGCGGCGCTGCCCGTCCTGGCCCAGCAGGGTTCGTCCGCCAGCCTCACCATCCACGCCGACCGGCCCGGACCGCAGGTTAATCGGCAACTGTTCGGCCAGTTCGCCGAGCATCTGGGCGCCGGAATCTACGGCGGCATCTGGGTCGGTGAAGACTCCAAGATTCCGAACACGCGGGGATACCGCAACGACGTTCTGCAGGCTCTCCGAGACCTGAAGGTCCCGGTGGTCCGCTGGCCCGGCGGCTGCTTCGCCGACGAGTACAACTGGCGGGAAGGCGTAGGACCACGATCCAAGCGGCCGGTCAAGATCAACACGCATTGGGGCGGGGTGACGGAGCCGAACACGTTCGGCACGCACGAGTTCATGGATTTCGCGGAAATGATCGGGGCCGAGGCTTACATCAGCGGCAACGTAGGGTCGGCGCCACCCCGCGAGCTGGCGGAGTGGGTGGAGTACGTGACGTCGCCGGCTGGATCGCTG
>JAPKZC010000308.1:0-5607 GCA_026394025.1 Candidatus Solibacter sp. | reverse complement strand
CTGGCTTCGGAGCGGGCAGCCAACGGGCGTCAGGCTCCCTGGAAACTGCCGTACATCGGGCTCGGCAACGAACTCTGGGGCTGCGGCGGCAACATGCGGGCGGAGTATGCCGCCGACGTGACGCGTCGGTACTCCACATTCATCAAGGTTCCGGCGGGAGTGAGGATTCTGAAATCGGCCTCCGGTCCATCTGACGAGGATTATCACTGGATGGAAGTCATGATGCGGGACGCCGGCGGGCGCTTCGAGTCCATCGGCCTGCACTACTACACCATCACGCACAACTGGCAGCGGAAAGGCTCCGCGACCGCGTTCGACGAGGCCGAATACGCCAAGACGCTGGCCACCACCATCCGCATCGACGACATCATTACCAAGCATTCCGCCATCATGGACAAGTACGATCCCCGCAAGCGCGTCTGGCTGGCCCTGGACGAGTGGGGCACGTGGTGGGACGTTGAGCCAGGCACCAATCCCGGCTTCCTGTTCCAGCAGAATACGCTGCGCGACGCGCTGGTGGCGGCGCTCAACATCAACATCTTCGTCAAGCATGCCGACCGGCTGAAGCTAGCCAACATCGCGCAGATGATCAACGTGCTGCAGGCCATGATCCTGACGAAGGATGAGAAGATGGTCCTGACGCCGACCTATCACGTATTCGAGATGTTCAAGTCGTACCAGGACAGCACCGCCCTGCCGGTGGAGATTCAGTCCGCCTGGTACAACAAAGACGCCTCGACGTTGCCGGAGGTGAGCGCCTCGGCGGTGCGCGACAAGGACGGCCATCTGCACGTCGCGCTGGTGAACGTGAATCCGAGCCGGCCGGTGACGATCACGGCGCAGATTCCCGGCGGAACCGCAACGGGCGTTACGGGGCGCGTGCTGACCGCGGCGGCAATCAACGCCCACAACACGTTCGACCAACCGGCGATGGTGAAGCCGGCGGCCTTCACCGGCGCGGCGATCGAGTCCGGCAGCCTGAAGGCGACGCTGCCGCCGAAATCAGTGGTGGTGCTCGACCTGAAATAGCGGGAAGACGAGGTTCACAAAGCAAGATGGCCGGCAGAACGGCCCTGTGCACGACCACAACCCGCTCGGGGTCACACCCTCTGAAAGCGCCCCCAGAAGAGCTGGCCGAGCGTCGCATCCAGCTCACGTGAGAGGCTCGATTTGCCCGATGTATGCGCTTTCGCAATCCCGGATTGACAGGCCTGCGTCCGTATGGTACAGGTACACCTGAAGTGTAAAGGAAGAACCGATGAAACCGACGCCTTTAGTGTTGGCGCTGTGCGCCGCAGGGCTGTGCTGGGGTCAGGCGCCTGCCGACTGTAAGCCTAACCCGTTGAACGTTCCCGAGGCCAAGTACCCGTGCATATTTCCGGACAACCGCGTCATGTACCGCGTGATCGCGTCGAATGCGCAGGCTGTGCGCGTCGGGAATTTGAACTTGACGAAGGGACCCGACGACGTTTGGAGCGGCACGACCGCGCAGCCGGCAGTGGAAGGTTTTCACTACTACGGCGTGAATATCGACGGCGCTACCGTGGCGGATCCGGCCACGCGCACCTACTTCGGCTCCGGATGGTGGAACGCCGGAATTGAGATTCCCGCGCCGGACCAGGAGTTTTATCAGCCAAAGGAAGTTCCTCGCGGCCGTGTCAGTGAACAGTGGTATTTCTCGAAAGTCACCGGCAAGTGGCGCCGGTGCTTCGTCTATACGCCGCCGGGATACGACGGCGGAAAGAACAAGTATCCCGTGTTCTACCTGCTTCACGGCTGGGGAGAAGACGAGACGGCTTGGTTCAACCAGGGACGCGTCGACTACATCATGGACAATCTGATCGCGGACAAGAAGGCCAAGCCGATGATCATCGTCATGGACAACCTCAACGCGGTCAAGCCCGGTGACAGCGCGACGATTTTCGCCGGCAGAGGTCTGGTGCCCGATCCGAGCGATCACCCGGCGCCTCCGCCCGCGGCCAGGGGCGGCGCAGCCGGACCAGGACGTGGACCCGGCGCCCCCGGCGGCGCTCCCGCGGGGCAAGGCGCCGCCGGTAGAGGCGGACGAGGAATGCTGAGCAATTAGGCTTTCAGCGAAATGATGCTGACCGACCTGATCCCCATGATCGAAAAGACCTACCGCGCGCTTCCTGGCGCCGCGAACCGCGCCATGGCTGGACTGTCGATGGGCGGTATGCAGACCCATACCACGGCCATGGCCAACCTGGACAAGTTTGCCTACATCGGCCTGTTCAGCGGCGGCAACATTCCTCTCGCGGAGATCAAGGATCCGGCTGCCTTCAAAAAGCAGGTCAAGGCGGTGTTCTTCGGCAATGGACAACTGGAAAACAGCGCTCCGAGCAAGGCCGCTGTGGAAGAACTGAAGAACGCCGGGATCAACGCGTTCTTCTACGAATCCCCCCGCACCGCTCACGAGTTTTTGACGTGGCGTCGTTGCCTGCATGAATTCGCACCGCTGCTGTTCAAGTAAAATTCCGGTGGACTTTCGATAGCTGCCGCCGGCTAGTCTCACCGGTCACCACGGCGACCCTCAGCTGTGGAGACGAAACCGTACTTCCTTATGTCAAGGGTCGAGCTCGATTGCAGTGAATGGGCCAGCTGCCCTGAGAGGAGTCAAGATGTCCAAGTCGGATTCGGAAAACAGTCTCGGATTCAGTCGTCGCCATGCGCTTCTGTCGGCCACAGCAGGTGTGGTGGCGGTGGCCGCAACGGCGTCCAGTTCGGACATGACAACGGTCACGGCGGCGGGGGCGAGTTGCAGTACGCCGCGATCGGCCGTTGCGAAGACGCAATACGGGAAGGTGCGCGGCTATGTCGAGGACGGCGTGCTGACCTTCAAAGGCGTCCCCTATGGCGCCAACACCGGGGGCGAGAACCGGTGGCTCCCGACCAAGCCGCCCGCGCCGTGGGACGGCGAGTACCCGGCCCTTACTTATGGCGCCAATTGCCCGCAACGCCTGCACAACTGGTCTAGCGAACAGACGTTCCTTCAGCAGTGGAACGACGGCTGGCAGAGCGAGGACATGCTCAAGGTGAACATCTGGACGCCCAGCCTGACCGGCAAGCGCCCGGTGATGTTTTACATCCATGGCGGCGGCTTCACGTTCGGTTCGGCCTATGAACTCGCTTCCCAGGACGGCGCACAAATGGCCCGGCATCACGATGTCGTGTCGGTGACGGTCAATCACCGTCTCAACGCTCTCGGATTCCTCGACGTGTCCCCTATCGGCGGGCCGGCATATGCCGATTCGGTGAATGTCGGGATGACGGACCTGGTGGCGGCGCTTCGCTGGGTTCGGGACAACATCGCCAATTTCGGCGGCGATCCGGGCTGCGTCATGATTTACGGCCAGTCGGGAGGGGGCTCCAAGGTGACCACTCTGCTCGGGATGCCCGCGGCAGAGGGATTGATCCACCGCGCGTCGGCGCAGTCGGGCGGGGGTGGCAATCCTCCCGGCGCCGAGGAGTCGAGGGAGTACGCCAAACAGGTGATCGCCGAACTCGGCGTCAAGGGCATCGCCGCACTCCAAAAAATGGAATGGGCTAAGTTGAATGAGATCAGCAATGCCGTTGCGGCCAGGATGAACCCACCGGTGGGTGTCGGAGGACCGACCCCGGCGCCAGGGACAGCCAAACCGCGGGTCGGTCCGGGGCCGACCGTCGACGACCGCCTCATCACCATGCGGTCCTTCTTCGATGCCGCGCCGGAGCTTTCGAAGAAAGTGCCGCTGTTGTTCGGCTCGGTGAGCGAGGAAGGGAACTCGATGCTTTCCCGGCCAACGGAAACCGAGTGGCTGGCCACCCTCACGAGGAATTACGGCGAGGCCAAGGCCAAGGCGTTGGCGACGGGGCTGAAGAAGGCGCACCCGAAGAAGAGCATCCGTACGCTGTCCTATATGTGCGGCGGCAGCGGATTGAACGGCCTCAACATGCGCAACAACGTCACCCGCATGGCCACCATGAAGTACAACCAGAAGGGCGCGCCCGCCTACACGTGGTACTTCACCTGGCAGTCGCCGATGCTGGAAGATGCAGGCGCTTGGCACACGGCGGAGCTGGCTTTTTGCTTCGACAATACCAAGCGCGCGGAGCAGGGGACCGGCAACGGGCCCGAAGCTCAGGCACTGGCGAAGAAGATGGCAACGGCCTGGGCCAACTTCGCCCGGACAGGCAATCCAAGCCAGCCCGGCTTGCGGTGGGAGCCGTTCGAGCCGACGCGGGGCCAGACGATGGTATTCGATAACAACTGCCGGATGACCGATGATCCGGAAGGTGAAGTGCGCAAGCTAGTGCTGGCCTGACACGCTGTCTACGCTGGGTGATGAACGAGCGGCGCCGTTCTTATGCCCCTACTCTATTAAGCCATCGCGTGACGATGGCGAGCGCGGGGTGTTGGCCGTGGCCGCGTTCAAGATGGCTGGTCGCGAAATGCCCTTGCACCAGGAATCGGCCGCTCCGGGCAGATAACGCGCTACTCCGAGAGAGCGGCAGATGGACGCGCACCGACGCCCTTCGCAAGTATGGGCGACCCAGGGCTCCTCCGGCAGGCGACTACTGAACCACCGCCTGAGAAACCACGACCGCCCGCTCCCGCCGCTCCGCTTCCTCTTTCCGCCTCTCGTCCGCGGCAACCTGCCTCACTGCAATCTCGTCAAGTGCCCGCCGCTTCGCCTCCATCCGCACGTGGGAGTAGCGCGAAAGCATCGCTCGTGAGACGTGCCCTGCAATGCTCATGATCACCTCATCGCCTGCGCGGCGAGCAGGGCGCTCTGATTCGCGCCACCCTACGCCGCGACAAGGCGCTGAAGTTGCCGTTGCCCGCCTCGCCCGGCCGCCCGTACAGCGCGGAGGAGAAGGCGCGGATGCTGGAGGAGGCTGCGAAGTTGCGCACGCCACAGATGCACGCAGCACTCGCGTTGGATCTGAATACCGGCCTCCGGGACAAGGAGTTACGCGAGATCCGGTGGGAGCAGATCGACCTGGTTCACAAGAGGACCCTCACAGTGGGCAAGTCGAAAACCGCGGCCGGCACCGGGCGCGTGATCCCGCTGAACGAAACGGCCATCACCGCTATGGATGCGCACGCCGCCTGGTACGCCCGACGGTTCGGGGAGTGCAGGCCGGAGTGGTTCGTGTTCGCCTTCGGGTCACCTCTCCCAAACGATCCGACGCGCCCCATCACGTCGTTGAAGACGGCGTGGATCAAGGTCCGCCGGAAGGCCGGGGTGAAGGGCCGATGGCACGACAACCGACACACGCTGGTCACGGAACTCGCGGAATCGGGAGCGGGCGACGAGGTGATCATGAGCATCGCCGGGCACGTCTCGCGCGCCATGCTCTCCCGCTACTCGCATGTGCGGATGGAAGCGAAGCGGCGCGCACTGGACGAGATCGCCGCACGCCAGCGCGGGGCCGACGAGAAGCGCAAGGACCACGCTGCACGGCGAGAGCAGGGGGAACGCCCGGAACTCCGTTGAAAGTAGCGGTTCCCTTGTGATCCACTTTACGACGCCTTTCTCTGTTTGACAACCGCCGACTTAGACGGCGCCAAAGCTTCCAATTCCCTGATGAGTGTCGGGATCTGTT
>JAPKZC010000463.1 GCA_026394025.1 Candidatus Solibacter sp. | reverse complement strand
CTTGCCGTGACGCTGCATCAAGAGGACGGATATCAATTGCGGTCGCGGTGCCAGTTGGTCCCCTCGGAGGCACCGCGCTTCGAAGTAATTGGGCGGACGGAAAGGGAACGCGACACGTTTGAGCTCGACTCGGCGGCGGCGGAAGCGGCGCTGAACGGGACTCTGGAAACAGCTCGAAAAACCGGGCTCACCTGGCACGCGGGGTCGATTTCATTGCAGCCACGTCCGGACCTTGTGAAACTGGTGGCGTACAGCGACGGCACGACAGGCGGCGGCGCGGAAGGAGAATAACCGTGTTCGCAATCGAGGTGGAGTACCTGCTGGGACGAGCCTTCGCGGGGGACTTCAAGTACCGCGCGCGCTCGGAGTGGCCGCCGCATCCGGGCAGGCTGTTTTCCGCATTGGCCGCAGCCTATTTCGAGAATGGCGCGGATTCGCGCGAGAAGACCGCTCTGGAATGGCTCGAAGGGCAGAAGCCGCCGCACATACACGCCGGTGAAGCCGGCGAAGGCGAGACACCGATGGCGTTCGTGCCGACCAATTACCCTGGCGACGGTCCTCCGGTGATCAGAGGAAAGCAGCCACGCTTCTTTCCAGCACAGGGACCTTCGGAGGCGGTGGTCCATTTTGTATGGCGTGATGCAGAGCCGGAACCGGAGTTTGCCGAGGCACTGGACAGATTGGCGAGCCGGACGGGATATTTGGGGAAAGCGTGTTCGGTGGTACGGATGCGGGTGACGGACACAGCTCCAGAGCCCAACTACGCGCCGGACTCAGGAGGCGAACAGGTGCTGCGGGTACCGAGCAAAGGCCGACTGCAGGAACTGGGCTGGCTATACGAAGCCGATCAGCGGGTCTCTCCGGGAGCGCAACAGAGATACCAGAGAACGGACGCCACGGGAGGCGCCATCGACGTGGAGCCCTTGCGGACCGAGTTCGGGCAGATGGCGGTGTTCCGGAAGAAAGCCGGGCCGGGGTTGCCGATTGAGGCGACCTTGACGCTGACGGATGCCGTGAGGACGGCGTTAATGAGCAACGCCGGAAACGGGGGGCCGATGACGGAGCTCATACACGGCCACAACGCGGACACGCATTGCGCGGTGGTGGGCCTGCCGTTTGTGGATCGCGAACACGCGGATGGACACCTGATGGGATTCGCGGTGATTTTTCCGCGCGCGACCGATGCGCGAGAGCGCGTCCAGGTGCTGCGGGCGTGCAAGGCGCTGGAAGAGTACGGGGTGAATATTCCGAGAGTTGGGGATTGGAAAGTGGAGGTGGAAGAGGAGGCGGCGCTCAACCAGACGCTGCGGGCGGCCACGTGGACGAGTCCTGCGCGAGTGTGGCGGACGGTAACGCCGATTCTGTTGGATCGTTTTCCGAAGAAGAAGGGGCCGGGAGTGGAGGAGATTCTGGCGGCGAGTTGCCGGCGGATCGGACTGCCGGATCCGGTGGGAATCGAGCACGGGCCGTATTCCGCGGTGGATGGAGTGCCCCCGGTGCCGGCATTCCGGTTGCAGCGGGCCGGCGAAACGCGACCTCGATGGGGTGTCCACGCGAGGCTTGAATTCGCGGCGGCGGTGCGAGGACCGATGGTGTTAGGAGCAGGGCGATATTTCGGGCTGGGATTCCTGCGGCCGGAAAGGGAGAAAAAACCAGATGGCCGGGATTGAATTCGCAAAGTTCTATGAGGCGGTGTATGGTCGCAGGCCGTTTCCATGGCAGGAGCGACTAGCGGTGAAGGCGCTGGCAGGTGAGTGGCCGGAGACGATCGCAGTCCCGACGGGGTGCGGAAAGACGTCGGTGATCGACGTGGCGGTGTTCGCTCTGGCAGCGCAGGCGGGCAGACCGGCGCTGGAGCGGACGGCGCGGTTGCGTACCTTTTTTGTAGTCGACCGGCGGCTGGTGGTGGATGATGTCTCGCGGCATGCGCAGGCGCTGGCTAGTGCCATTGAAGAGAAGCCAGAACTGCAATGGGTAAAGGACCAACTCATGCAGTTTGGCGGGCAATGCGCACTTCACACCGCAGTGCTGCGGGGAGGGATGTATCGCAGCGATACATGGGCGGATGTTCCCAATCAGCCGCTGGTGTGCGTATCAACGGTAGACCAAGTGGGGTCGCGACTGCTGTTTCGCGGGTATGGAGTAAGCGATTCGCGGCGGCCGGTTCACGCGGGATTGGTGGGCAGCGACTCACTGATGATTGTGGACGAAGCTCATCTTTCGAAGCCGTTTCTGGATACTCTCGGCTGGGTGGCGCGGTATCAAGGCGAGCCATGGCGGAAGGAACGGGTAGCGCCGGGTCTGAGGTTCGTGCAGATGTCGGCCACCGTCGGTGGCAGCGAAGAGAAGTTCGAACTTGACGCGGCGGACTTTGCATCGGAGAGTTTGATGCCGCGACTAGAGGCGGCGAAGCGGGCGGAATTGAAGGAGTGTGGCAACGTGGCGCAGGCAGCCGCGGAAGAAGCCCTGCGGCTGGCGAAGGGCGGCGCGGACGTGGTGGGCGTGGTGTTGAACACGGTAGCGGCGGCGCGGGCGGTATACGAGGAGTTGAAGACCAAAGGCGAAGCGATCCTATTGACAGGACGGATACGTCCCTATGATCGCGACGCGCTGTTGAGGGAGTACCTGGACCGGATGAAG
>JAPKZC010000359.1 GCA_026394025.1 Candidatus Solibacter sp. | reverse complement strand
GCGTGCCTGTAGCTGCCGTCGCCGACCGCAGGAACGAGATCGACCCCGTTCCCGTGCGGCTCGGCGGCGGTGCAACTGTGCCCGTGCCCGCCAGCAACGACACCGCCAGGAGGGCGGAGCCTACTCCGGTGCGCACCGGGGCGCGGTGTTGTCGCCAGCGGAACAGGTTTGCCACGATTACACCTTGGAAGCGGTGAACGTGAAGGCCGTGACGCTGATGACGCCACCGATCACAATGGACACGCTATCCAGCACCAGGTTGGCCGTCGCGGTGCCGACTGAGCCATCCCATAGCGCCGTCGTGCCGTCGCTCTTGAAGACGCGGAACCAGGTCGCCGTGCCCGTGGCGTCGCTCTTGAAGACGCGGAACCAGGTCGCCGTGCCCGTGGCGTTCGCCGAGCTGTCGGCGGTGATGGCGTTGGCCGTCGCCACGCCGGCCGACGCCGCGCCAAATGCGGTCGCGCCGAAGCGCAACTCCGCCAGGAGTACCTGCGCGCCGACCGCGGTGTCCGCGTTCGCCGGTTGGGTGCCGTCGTAGATGCGTAAGTAGCCGGTGTTGGCCAGCGCGCAAGCGGCGTCAGCTTCGGCGTTGGCCGCCACGTTCGATAGTGTTGGGTTCAGTGCCATCTCGTTGTGTGCTCCTTTAAGCCTGGGTAATGATCGTCATGCAAGTCGGGACCGCGCCGGCCGCCGTGGCGGAGAATGCGATCACATTGCCATTCGTGTCCGCCGTGCCCAGATCCACCGTGTACCATCCGCTGGTTCCGATCTCCGTCGCACCGGCTGCGGTGTTGTGGAAGGCCGCGGTATCCAAGCGGATCGCCACGGTCACCGAAAGGCCCGTCTTCAGATTCCCCGAGACGTCGAACATGGGGAACAGGAAACTGGGCAACGCCACGTTCTTCTTGACGGCGCCCACCACACCCGTCACCGACGCCGCCACCACGCTGGCTCCGAGGTCCCGCGCCGTCTGCGCTGTGCCGCCTACGTTGACCACGTTGGTCCCCAGTTGCGCCGTCGTCGTGCTTACGGCGACACCAGCGATTTGTGTGACCGACACGTCAAACAGGTCTGTGCCCAGGATCATTGCGTCGTACACCACCGCCGGCAGGATCATGAACTCATGGAACACGGGACAGTGGTTGGCCGCGTCCGTGATCGCCAGCATGGCGCGCCCCAAGTAGTTCGTCTGCACCGCCGTCAACTCCAAGTCGTAGAAGCCGGCGTCGTCACTGGTCACGTGCACCATGTCGTTGTTGCCTGCGCTGGCGGTCGCATTGGCGTCGAGAACCAGCGTGGGCACGTTGGCAGCGTCCACCATCAAAGTCAGATGGCAGTTTGGCATCGTCCACCATCAAAGTCAGATGGCAGTTGGTTACCGTGAGGGCGGTCTTGGGCGTCACGCCGTCCGTCTTGTCCAGAAAAGGGCCCACCGTCAAACGACAGGCTGTGTTGGTGCGGAGGTATCTCACGGCATCACCCCTAAAACTGCAAGAGTCGGTTGATCCACGACTCCACCGCGGCCTGTACTTCCGCGTCGGTGGACGCTCCCAAATGCGCCTGGATCACAGTGTCCCAGGCCACGTTCGGCGCGATGCGCGCGGCTAACGTGGAAGGCCCGCTCTGTGCGGCCTGGACCGCCCAGTTCCAGCGCTTGGTGTGGTTTTCTTCCGACAGGATGTACTCCAGGTACTTCAAGACCGCGACTTCCACCTTCAGCAAGAAGGCATTGCCCCGGTACAGCGTGCCGATCTCTGTGTAAGTTGCCACGTTAGTTTCTCCTTTGTCGATACTGATTCATGAAAACCGGGATGGCCGGTCCCGATGCCGCCGCTTTCAGCGCGATGATGCATCCAGAACAATTGGCGTTGGCCCAGGTCGGGCTGAGCGTGAACACCTGGGTAAACGTGCCCGCCGCCCCGGTGGCCCAATTCGCGATGTACAGATGGCTTGAGCTGTTATGCTCCTTCTGGAAATCTGTGCCAATCGAACCGTAGTAGGTAACAGCGGGCGAGTTGACCGCCCAACAACTGAGGATCAGGTCCCCGTCCGACGGCACCGTGATGGCCAGTGTCTGCGTGTATTGATTGGACAGCCCCGCTTTTACGGTGGTCGCATCGGTGGTCAGCGTGACCCCGCTGAACTCCGCCAAGACGATGGTGTCCCATGTGTCATTGGCGGTTACCGTGATCGTTCCACCAGCAGCCAGGACGCAGGCGTAGACGTTGTGGTGGGCGGCATAGTTTCCAATCCGCGAGAATTGGGTGTAGCTGTTGGTCCCATCGGAACATCCGATAGCGGGTTCGGTTCCGTTGTCGGAAAAGAAGAACGCCACCAGGATGTTGCCCGCGGTTACGCTCCAGTTTGTCGCCAGAGAACTGGCTGCGTTTCCTTTCCGCGAATTAACTAAAGCTACCGCCATGATGTGAAAAATGCCTCAAGGTCAATCGGAAAGAAACACCCCGCCAGGGTTGGGAGCCTGGCGGGGTCTGGGGTTAGTTAGGGTTCGGGCGTGATGTTGGCGGCGAGCGCCGCGGCGAGTTTGGTGTCCTCGGCGCGTAGCGAATCCGCCAATCCTTGAAGCGCCACGGGATCCTGCTTCAACGCCTCGATCTGGGTAGCGAGTCCGCCAATCAGCGTGATGGCGCTCTCGACCAGGGTGTTGTTGGCTGCTACCTGGTCCTTCAGTGCCTGCAATTCCTTCGACATAAGTTCTCCTTGCTGTTGGATCTCAGACAGCCGCGCGTCCGCCTGCGTCAAGACTCCTGCGATGGTCCGCA
>JAPKZC010000364.1:926-9689 GCA_026394025.1 Candidatus Solibacter sp. | reverse complement strand
AGCCCTCGGGCTATGATGAAGGCGTGACCGAACCGCGACGCAGAATCCCCGGCTGGCTTCCGCAAGTGCTCGGTTACAGCGTCTCCGCCGCCTGCCTCATCTGGGTGCTCCACGGATTCCCGCTCAACGAACTCGGACCCACGCTGCGCTCGCTGGATTACTGGTGGGTCTGCCTTGCCGTGATCGCCGATCTCGCGGTCTACGTCGCCCACGGCTGGCGCTGGACTACACTGCTGGCTCCCGTGGCGCGCGTCAGCTTCTGGCGCACCGTGCAGGCGATCTACATCGGACTCTTCGCCAATGAAGTGCTCCCGCTTCGCCCCGGCGAGGTGATTCGCTGCTACCTGCTCGCCCACTGGAGCGACTTGCGCCTCTCCCTCACCTTCGCCTCCCTCGGCGTGGAGCGCATCATCGACGGCGTCTGGATGGTGGTCGCCTTCCTGATCACCGCCAGCGTTAAGCGCGGCATCCCGCGCGATGTCACGATCGGAGTACAGTTGCTCTCGCTGCTGCTCCTCATCGGCGCCGGCATTCTCTTCTGGATCGTGATGCACAAGCAGCACGCCCACGCCGTACTTAGCGAAAGCCGCTGGAGCGCCACCCTGCGTCACATCGTGGAAGGGCTGCATCTGATGGGCAACCCGCGTACGCTGGGGCTCACCGCCGCCATCAGCCTGTTGTATCTCGCGCTGCAAATCCTTTCGTATTTCGCGTTGATGCGCGCCTATGGGCTGGATCTCTCGTTCTGGGTTGCCGGCGGCGTCCTCACGCTGGTCCGCCTGATCACAGTCGTGCCCAACGCCCCTGGCAATCTCGGTCTGACCAACCTTGCCTGTGTCATGGCGCTTGGCCTCTTCGAGGTGGAGAAGAACGACGCCAAGACGTTTTCGATCATACTGTTAGTCGCCCTCACCATGCCGCTATTGATCGGCGGCGCCGTCGCCACGGCGCTCACCGGCCTGAATATCGGTGAACTGCGCGACCGCGCCCATCAGGGCGCGCGTCAGGCAGGCAAGTAACTTACTCATATCTTTCCCAGTTATAATCAACTCATGTTGACGCCTACTGAAAAGATCTGGCATAACGGCCAATTCATCCCCTGGCAGTCCGCCACCATTCACGTGCTCTCGCATGTGGTGAGCTATGGCAGCAGTGTATTCGAAGGCATTCGCTGCTATTCCACCCCGTCGGGGCCGGCCGTATTCCGTTTGCGCGAGCACGTCCGCCGCATGCTGGATTCCGCCAAAATTTACCGCATGGACAATATCGGATTCTCCGCCGATCAACTGGCCGACGCCATGCTGGAGCTGGTCCGCGTCAACAATATGGACTCCTGCTACCTGCGCCCCATCGTGATGCGCGGCTACGGGGATATGGGGGTCAATGGCAGGAACAACCCCATCGACGTGTTCATCGCGTGCTGGAGTTGGGGCCAGTACTTGGGCGAAGACGCCCTCGCCGACGGCGTCGATGTCTGCGTTTCCAGTTGGAGCCGCCTGGCCCCCAACACGCTGCCCGCCCTACTCTGCCCGCTCTCGCCAAGGCTGGCGCCAACTACATGAACTCGCAGCTTATCAAGATGGAAGCCCTGGCCAACGGCTACTCCGAGGGCATCGCCCTCGACGCCGCCGGCTATGTCAGCGAAGGCTCCGGCGAGAACATTTTCGTGGTGCGCGACGGCAAGATCCACACCCCGCCGCTGGGCGCCAGTGTGCTGCCCGGCATCACGCGCGACGCCATCCTCACGATCGCGCGCGAAATCGGCATCCCCCTGGTAGAGACCATTATTCCCCGCGAAATGCTGTACATCGCCGACGAGGTCTTCTTCAGCGGCACCGCCGCCGAAATCACGCCAATCCGCTCCGTCGACCGGATCACCGTCGGCACCGGCCGCCGCGGCCCCATCGCCGAGCGGCTGCAAAAAGAATTATTCGGCGTGATCAACGGCACCCGCGAGGATACCCACGGTTGGCTTTCGCCGGTCCACGCCCTGGTAGGGTAAGAGCCGCTGCGGTCACAGCCGGGTACCGTCAGAACCCCGGGTGCAGGTGCAGCGTCCGGCCCGCGACCACGTAGATGCTCTCCGCGTACCGGGGGCGCCCTGCCGCGCGAATCTCGATGCCGTAGTTGCCGGGGCGCAGGCGCATCGACCTGTTCTGACGCGCCGTGCCCGCGTAGGCGCCATTAATGAACACCCCTGCGTCGTGCAGGCTGGTCTCCAACCTGATTTCTCCCGTGTTGTGGGAATAGCCGGTATGCGGGGGGTAAGAAGCGCCGCAGTAAGGGCGGCCCACCACCACGACCCTGCGGGACACGCAGGCGCTGGTCGCAGCCAGGGTCATCAGTGTTGCCGCCAGGGTCAACAATCTTCTTCGCATTTTTCGACCTCCGCCGGGTCATTTGCAATCGCCTTGCCACCGCGTAAGCTGTTCCACCGCCGAGACTTCGCCGAATACCCCAGTGGCCGCAGTCCACCGGCCTGGCCGAAATCAGCCACCGGGGACTCGCGCCTGAATTAAGATGGAGCAGAGTAACTCATGAAACGTCACGTGAAGCAACTCGTTCTCCTGGTCGCGGCCGCATCCGCCGCGCTCGCGTTCCAGCCAGCCGCGGCTCCCGAAGCCGCACGATGGAAGCAGCATGCCGGCGATGTCACCATCGTCCGTGACGATTGGGGGATCGCGCACGTCTACGGAAAAACCGATGCCGACGCCGTCTTCGGCATGATGTACGCCCAGGCCGAGGACGACTTCAATCGCGTCGAGACGAACTATCTCAACGCCATGGGCCGTCTGGCGGAGGCCGAGGGCGAGTCAAGAGTCTACCAGGACCTGCGCATGAAGCTCTTCATCGACCCCGTGGCGTTGAAGAGCCAATACGCCACCAGTCCGGCGTGGTTGAAGACACTCATGGACGCCTTTGCCGACGGCCTGAACTACTATCTCTCCAAGCACCCCGAAGTGAAACCGAGGGTCATCCAGCGCTTCGAGCCGTGGATGGCGTTGTCCTTCACCGAGGGCAGCATTGGCGGCGACATCGAGCGCGTGAATCTCAACCAACTCCAGTCGTTCTATGGCAAAGATCCGGTGCGTCTGGCGTTCCACCAGGCTGTCGAGAACGGGCCGGCGGAGCCTGGCGGGTCGAACGGCATTGCCATCGCGCCCTCAAACACCGCGGCGCATCGCGCCTTGCTGCTGATCAACCCGCACACGTCCTTCTTCTTCCGCTCCGAGTTGCAGATGGTGAGCGGCCAGGGGCTGAATGCCTATGGCGCCGTGACTTGGGGCCAGTTCTTCATCTACCAGGGGTTCAACGAACGCACCGGCTGGATGCACACCTCCAGCGGCGTCGATGCGGTGGATGAGTATCTCGAAACCGTGCAGAAGAAGGGCGACAGCTTCTTCTACAAGTACGGCAACGAAGATCGCCCGGTAATGGCGGCGCAGATCGCGGTGCCGTACCGCACCGGCAACACGATGGCCGAAAAGAAACTCACCGTCTACCGCACCCATCACGGGCCCATCGTCCGTGAGACCAACGGCAAGTGGGTCAGCATCCGGCTGATGCAGGAGCCCATCAAGGCGCTGGAGCAATCCTACACGCGCACCAAGGCGAAGGACTACAAATCGTTCCGCCAGACCATGGAGCTGAAGGCGAATTCGTCGAACAACACCATCTTCGCCGATGCCGACGGCGACATCGCCTACTTCCACGGCAACTTCATTCCCAAACGCGACACCAGCTTCGACTGGACCAAACCGGTCGATGGCGGCAATCCGGCCACGGAGTGGAAGGGACTTCATGCGGTCGCGGAGACACCGCAGTTGCTGAACCCCAAGAGCGGTTGGCTCTACAACACCAACAACTGGCCGTGGTCCGCGGCCGGACCCAGCAGCCCGAACAAGGCGGACTATCCCGCCTATGTCGAGAGCGGCGGCGAATCCGCGCGCGGACTGCACGCCATCCGCGTCCTCGAGAACAAGAAGGATTTCACGCTGGACTCCCTCATCGCGGCAGCCTACGACAGCTACCTCACCTGGTTTGAGAAGCCGATGCCCGCCCTGATCAAAGCCTGGGACGGGACCCCGGCCGCCAATCCCCTGAAGGTGAAACTTGCGCCGCAGATCGCACTCCTCCGCGCGTGGGATCTGCGCTGGGCGGTGACGAGTGTCCCAACTTCGCTGGCGGTCTTCTGGGGAGAGGATGTCCGCCGCCGCGTGGGCGGAGGCGGCCGCGGTTCGGGAACTTCCCCCGACGACGCCATCGCCAAGGCCCCCGCCGAGCAGCTCCTGCAATCGCTCGCGGCGGCGTCCGACAAGCTGGCCGCCGACTTCGGTAGCTGGAAGACGCCTTGGGGCGATATCAATCGATTCCAGCGCCTCACCGGCGATATCGTCCAGCCGTTCAACGACTCGGGAGCGAGCATTCCCGTCGGCTTCACCTCCGCGCAGTTCGGGTCGCTGGCCTCTTTCGGGGCGCGAGCCTACCCGGGGACGAAGAAGTGGTATGGCACCAGCGGCAACAGCTTCGTCGCAGTAGTGGAGTTCGGCGACCGCGTGCGGGCGAAAGCCGTGACCGCCGGCGGCGAGAGTGGCGATCCGAAATCCCCGCACTTCAACGATCAGGCCAAACGTTACAGCACGGGCGAATTGCGCGAGGTCTACTTCTACCGCGATCAACTCGAGGGACACACGCGGCGGGAGTACCATCCCTGAAGGTGTATTCCAGATATAATTCTCCTTCTTGAACCCGCTCAAGAGATCGGAGTCCAACCATGTTCGTCGTGAATAGTCTGCCGGTGGCGATCATATTCTGCGTGATCACCATGCTCGGGTGGGGGTCCTGGGCCAATACGCAAAAACTGGCGGGCAAGGAGAAGTGGCCGTTCCAACTGTTCTATTGGGACTACGCGATCGGCGTTTTCCTCTTCAGCCTGGTGTTTGCGCACACGTTGGGCAGTTTCGGATCTGCTGGGGCCCCCACAGCGGAGAACCTGCACCAGGCGAGTTGGGACTTCATCCTGCCGGCGCTGATCAGCGGGGTACTTTTCAACCTCTCGAATATTCTCCTGGTGGTGGGCATCGATGCGGCTGGAATGAGCGTGGCCTTTCCGGTGGGGGTCGGCCTCGCACTGGTCATCGGTACGGTGGCAAGCTACGTGGAAACGCCGAAGGGCGATCCCGCACTGCTGTTCACGGGGGTGGCGCTAATCGTCTTCGCCATGATCATGTCCGCGCTGGCCCATAAGCGTCTCCCGCAGAGCGGTGTGCGCAATCCGCTGCGCGGCGTGATCTATTCGGCTATCGCAGGCGCACTGATGGGCTTCTTCTACCCGTGGCTTATGCGGGCGATTTCGCCGAACTTTAACTCCGCGCCGATCGTGTCCGGCATGCTCACTCCCTACGTTGCGCTGGTGGGTTTCGGCGTCGGCGTGCTGGCCAGCAACTTCTTGTGGAACACCATTTTCATGCGCACGGGCAAGGTAACCTATGGCGACTATTTCCGCGGCAACGCGCGCCTGCACGCCATCGGCATCCTGGGTGGGTGCATCTGGATGCTCGCCCTGAGCTTCAACGTGATCGCTTCGAGCGTGGCGGGTCCAGCGGCGTCCTACGCGCTGGGACAGGGCGCCACTCTGGTGGCGGCCATCTGGGGCCTGTTCATCTGGCGCGAGTTCCGCGCGGCGCCGGCGGGAACCAACAAATACCTCGGGCTTATGCTCGCCGGGTACGCCATCGGACTGATTCTGATTGGGGCGGCGACGCAGTGACGGCGGCCACTTATGATAACCATCGAAAAAATCAACTATCAGGATTGGGCGAATAGCTGGCAGGTGTCCAACGGCGAAGTGGAACTGGTGGTGACGGGCGATGTAGGGCCGCGCGTGATGCACTACGGGTTCGCCGGCGGGCAGAACTTCTTCAAGGAATTCGCCGGGCAAATGGGAAAAACGGGCGAGGCCACTTGGCAGCCCAGAGGCGGCCACCGCGTGTGGATCGCTCCTGAAGACATCGTGAAGAGCTACGCACCCGATAACGCTCCCGTCGCGACCGACGTGGAGGGCGATGTGATCGTGTGCACCGGTCCGGTGGAAGCGCTCACCGGAATGGAGAAGAAGATCACGGTCAAGATGGCAGCCACCGGAACTGCTGTGGAGTTGATCCACCAGGTGCGCAACGCCGGCGGCGAACCCTCCCGCGTGGCGCCCTGGGTTCTGACCATGTTTGCCCAGGGTGGCTCGGGCATCCACGGGTTTCCGCCGCGCGGCACCCACCCGGAAATGCTGGAACCCACCAACCCGCTGGTGATGTGGGCGTTCACCCATCTCGACGATCCGCGCTGGCGGCTATCGCGCAAGTACCTTGTGCTGCGCCAGGACCCGAACAACCGAAACCCGCAGAAGCTGGGTACCTACAACCGGCACACGTGGGGCGCGTACCTGCTCAACGGCGAACTGTTCGTGAAACGCTACGAGGCGGTTGCCTCCCCCGCGGCTTACCCGGATTTCGGCTGCACCTTCGAGACGTTTACCAACGCCGACATCCTGGAACTGGAGACGCTGGGTCCCTTGACCACGCTCGCACCAGGAGAGAGCGTATCGCACACTGAGCGCTGGACGGCGCACCGCGATGTCAGGCTGAGTGCGTGGACCGACGAAGAATTGGACGCGGTGGTGCTACCGCTGGTGTAAAGGTGCGGAACTAAACATCGGCATGAAAGCTGCCGTAACTCAAGCCGATGGTGTCATGGCGCATACCACGATGGGTTCTTCCCGCGGCACTCGGCGGAGTGCTGGCGATTACTGCGGCCGACGCCGTCCTGTTGCGGCGTCACCGGGTATTCCCACTGCCGGGAGCGATCCCGGAAAAGACCGGGCAAGCGGGAGCGGCACGCGCCACTGTGGAGGCGCGGCCATCGCCGTTCGAGCATGTGGAGCCGGAAATCGTGGTGACTCAGACGCTGCCGCCGCCGGTGGTGGCGCCGATCCCGCCAGCGCCCCAGGTGCCGGCGGCGGCCGAGCCGCCAAGGGATAGTCGGCTGAGCCGGATGATCAGTAGGATTCCCCTGCTACGGCGTTTGGGGAAGCATCCCCAATCGGATGGAACCGAACCGCGTTAGCAGCCAACGCAGGCTGCACCACCGGGTAGATATGATCGGTTTTGTGCCAGGCCAGCCCCCGGCCCTGGCTGCGCGCATTCCAGAACTCCCACAGCGCGTTAGTGGTGGCGGCAAAATTTACCAGGTTCCCGCAGGGCATGCGTATGGGTACGGCCGCGGCGAATCGCCAACCGTAGATACGCGCGCCGGAGCGGGCGCGCACCGCGGCCTGTAGCAACGCGATGCCGAAGGTGAGGCGGCAGATGTCCGAAACCCAGGGAGGGATGTGGCTGCCGAAGTGCCAAGGGGCCGGCTGTCCGAGGCTGGCCAGGTAGCTGGCCGTGCCGTACAGGAGGAACAGGTTGGCCACCGGCGATAGCAGATTCCCGACCAGGCCCTTGCGGTCGCGCCAGAACCAGTAGAGTTGGGGCCAGGGAGCGCTCCAGCCATGGCGCTGCCAGCTTTGCAGCGCGATTCCAGTGACCCATCGCGTGCGTTGGGAGATGGCGGGCCGGAAGTGCCGCGGGAAGTACTCGCGGGTGGCCATCGGGCCGGCGGCCCCGGTGCGGACCGGAACGAAGATCTGCTTGTAGCCGAGCGAGTGCAACAGATATCCGGTCTCGTAATCCTCGGTGAGACTGGTGGGGTCGAAGGGACGGCCGCAGCGCATGGCGGCGAGGCGTTCCAGCGCTGCCCGGTCAAACCCGGTGCCCACGCCATTCGACGGCAGGAAGCCCCCCAAGTGCTGGCGGACGGGAATGTCCTTGTGCTGGTATTCGGCGAATTCGTCGCAGTACAGCCCATGGGTCCACTCGCCGAGGGGCGTGGGCAGCGGCAACACCGGCACCTGCACCATGGCGTAGCGCCGCGAGAACCAGTTGATCAGGCGGAGCGACTCGGGGTGGATCAGGTCTTCGGCGTCGTGCATGACCAAGGTTCGGAAGCGCATGTGGTGCCGCACCTCGTAGTCCTTCATGCGCTGGTAGATCCAGTTGAGGCAATCGCCCTTGGAGGTGGGCCCATCGTGCGGGCAAGTGGCGATGTGGACGCGCGGGTGGCGGCGCGCCTGCTCCGCGACGGCGCGTAGGGTGGGAACGTCGTTGGGATAAACGCCGACGAAGAAGTGGTAGTTCCGATACTGGATAGTCGCCAGGTTATGTTCCAGCATGCGGCCGATGACAGAGTGCTCACGCCAGAGCGGCACGAAGACGGCGATAGGCCGTTCCGCCGCCCGGCGCACAGCGGTCTGCGAGGGCCATGGGAAGCGGATGCGGCAGGTCGCAAACCCGACCAGGGTGATAAACAGGTCATCCAGCCCGCTGATCACGATCCACACCGCGACCGGCAGCAGGAATGCCACAACCCAGTGATCCAGCCACTCAATTAACACCGTCGTAAATATCGGAGTGGGGATGTATGATTCGGATTCTCACCGAAGCAGGGCCAATCTGTCAATTGAACTTGCTAGACTTACCAGTACTTTTGGCCCATCAAAGTGACGCGGGTGTACACTACCTCGAAACCCATGCGCTCGTAGTTGCGCTGCGAGCCGCTGCCGGGGAGAGTGGCGGCGGTGGCCAGATCGCAGCCTTGGGCAAGCCCTTCATTGAGGCGCGCGGCGATCAGCTCGCGATGCAGGCCGCTGCGCCGGTGACGCGCGATAGT
>JAPKZC010000364.1:0-850 GCA_026394025.1 Candidatus Solibacter sp. | reverse complement strand
GCGTGGCGAGCCCGGCGTGGACCGCCGCGGCAGCGCCGTCGGCCAGTCCTCCGGCCTCCGTCATCGCCAGATAGCACAGCGCGCCGGGCATGGCGCAGATGGCGCGGCCGACGTCCATCTCTTCGGTGGTCAGTTCATGCTCCTCGAAGAAGCCCCGGCCGACGGTGTGGCTCCAGACGTCGGTCTCGTCGGGCAGGGCGCGGCGCACCCGCGGCGTGCGGACAACCGCCGTGCCGGCCAGTCGCTTCGCCAGCACGTTGTTGAATTCCGTAACGTGGTACCCCCGGTCGCCCAGCGTGGCGAGAATCCCGGGGTCGGCCAGCGGGCAGAGTTCGATCGACACCTTGCCGCCGCGGTTGCGGAAGAATGCCTCCAGCAGATCAATTTCCGCCGCCGTGACCGGGCCGTCGAGCCCGATTCCCACCGCGTGGCTGAGCGGTGACCCCGCGCCCACGAAGACGGCGCAGCCGCCGGCTACATCCAGAGTGGCGGCCTCCGGATGGATGGCGGTGCAGCCGCGCGCGTTGGCCGCTTCGGCTGCTTCAATGCGCCGCGCCAATAGTAGATCGGAAAAAACCAAGGATTCCTCCTGAGCCAGTATGCCGCATGGCGCATCATATAACTATGGCGGCACAAACCCTGAGAATGAACGTCGGTGGCATGACCTGCGGCAATTGCTCGCGCAGCGTGGAGCGGAAACTCTCCGCCACCCCCGGTGTGACCAAGGCCACGGTGGACCTGGTCAATGCCAGTGCGACCGTGGAATACGACGCGGATGTGGTCAAGCCCGAGGCCCTGGCCAACGCCGTCCGGCAACTCGGCTTCGAAGTCCCGGCATGAAGACGACGGC
>JAPKZC010000231.1 GCA_026394025.1 Candidatus Solibacter sp. | reverse complement strand
GCGACCGCTTCCGCGGCCGGCGCGTGGAATTCCTGAACACCCGCATCGACGACAACCCCGGTCGCAATGACTGGGTCATCGGCATGATCGATGTCTTCCGTGGTCCCGTTGCCGAAGAACGCTACCGCTTCTCCTGCTCCGTCAACTTCGATAACGGTCAGGTCCGCTCCGTTCAGATCGACCCCATGGACGACCGGCGACCGCTTCCGCGGCCGGCGCGTGGAATTCCTGAACACCCGCATCGACGACAACCCCGGCCGCAATGACTGGGTCATCGGCGTAATCGACGTCGTCCGTGGCCGCAGCGCGTCGGAAGGCCGATATCGATTCTCCTGCTCGGTAAACTTCGACACCGGCCAGGTCCGCTCCGTGGAGATCGACCCCAGGCGGCAGTAGCCTCGCGTTCGCGCGCCGGTATAGTGGATGAAATCAGTTATACTGGCGCGCGAGCACATGAATCCATCTCTTACCGATACTGCCCCACGGAAGACCGGTCTCGCCCTGACCGTGGTCACCACGGTTTTCTTCATGTGGGGCTTCGTTACCGTCCTGAACGATATCCTGGTGCCTCACCTGAAGGCGCTGTTCGAACTGAATTACACGCAGACGATGCTGATTCAGTTCACCTTCTTCTCGGCCTACTTCCTGATGTCGGTGCCGTCCTCGCGCATTCTGGCGCGCGTGGGCTACCAGAAATCGATCGTGATCGGCCTTGCGGTGATGGGGCTGGGCGCGCTGCTCTTCTACCCGGCGGCCGCGGCCAAGTCGTACGCCTTGTTTCTGGGCGCGCTGTGGGTGCTCGCCACCGGTATCACCCTGCTGCAAGTGGCGGCCAACCCTTACGTGGCGCAATTGGGCGCGCCCGCGAAGGCATCCAGCCGCTTGAATCTGGCCCAGGCTTTCAACTCGCTCGGGACCACCATCGCGCCGTATCTCGGTGGCTTGCTGATTCTGTCGGAGACGGCCGGGCGGGCCGACGCGGGGGCCGTCCAACTGCCCTACATCGGCATCGCTTTCACTCTGTTCCTGCTGGCGTTCGGTGTTTCGCGATTCCATTTGCCTTCACTGCCCGATATCGAAGAAGGCCACGGTGTTTCCGTTGGCGACAGCATCTGGAAGCGCCGCCACCTGGTGCTTGGGGCCATCGCCATCTTCGTGTACGTCGGCGGCGAGGTTTCGATCGGCAGTTTCCTGGTCAATTACTTCTCGCAACCCGACATCGGAGGCCTGACGGAGCGTGCCGCCGCCGGATACGTTTCCTTCTACTGGGGTGGCGCGATGGTGGGGCGCTTCATCGGCTCGGCCGTGCTGCGCAATATGCCGCCGGGTAAGGTGTTGGGCGGCGCTGCGATGGCCGCCTTCGCGCTGGTCTGCATTACGGTGGCCGCCAGCGGCCCTGTCGCCATGTGGAGCGTGATTGCGGTCGGTCTCTTTAACTCCGTGATGTTCCCCACCATCTTCACGCTCGGCATCAATCAGCTCGGCCCGTTGACCGGCAAAGGTTCCGGCCTGCTGATCATGGCGATTGTGGGCGGCGCCGTCCTGCCGGTGTTGCAGGGCGCCCTGGCCGATTCCATCGGAATCCAGATGGCGTTCGTGATGCCCGCGATCTGCTACTTGTACATCGTCTACTACGGCTTCAGCGGGTCGCGGGTAGTGCGGCCGAGTTGACGCTCAGGCTGTGTGCCGGATGCTTCTAATCCGGCGGACCGATCTTGCGTCGGGCGACACCTGATGCGCTTCGCCCCGCTGGTCTACCACGCGATGCGGCGCAGCGTAGATTGAGCCCGGGGCTGGCGCCATACTCCTTGGTTGTTTGCTGTGTGCCGGGAGGATTGCCGTGGCGAAGAGACCATCGGCATAATCTCGGCCCGCGCGGCTGAAAAGCAGGTAGACACGGCACCTCCGTTTAGCGCGGGAACCGGAGGGGTTTTCTGGCAGCGCTGGCGCAATCGGCCCAGAAACCCGGTTTTCTGCCACAATCGCCGTCTATCTGCCCAAGGCCACGGGATGGTGTTCCTTATGACGGGGTCACAATAGGAATAGGGCCGTCAGGTACAGGCTTGCGGCGGCGGCGCAGTCGATCAACAGATCACGCGCACTTGTGTAACGCAGCCTGAAGAAGTAGATGCAAAAGGGAACTCCCATCAGAAGCACTAGCAGAATCAACTCGAAGACTGCATTTATCAAGACGCCTGCCCACCATGACTCGGGCCGCCATGCGCTTGAAGGAAGGAAGTTCGGGAATATCACGTACACTAACCTTCGCACAACCATAAAGGCGATGCCCGTGAATGCCGCCCAGCGGGTCAGCGGACGAAGGGTCCGCGGCTGGTGTTCGCCTTCGTTCGCCGCCATGTCGCAATCGTAACAATCTCGCTCAACTTAACGCAAACCTACGTTGAGGCGCTAAGGGAACGATATGGAGGGGTTCTCTTCCATTGGGCCGAAGCGGCGTGGGAGAGCGTGGGACGCCGGATCCGATCCTGATATGCCTCGCTTCCGTCAACTGACCGCACCACGCCTATCTGTCGCGGAAGGATTGAACAGTTGTCCAGGCGACGGCGGTCAGACAGGAACAAGCCGCGTCCCGGCCGAACGACGATGTCACCGACGTT
>JAPKZC010000814.1 GCA_026394025.1 Candidatus Solibacter sp. | reverse complement strand
GGCGATGGCCGCTACGTAATTGGCCTTCTCCTGCGGCGGCGTGACCCACGCGAGGCGCACCTGCACCGGATCGCCGTTCGGTTCGCCCGTCGTGGTCACCACCAATTCATGCGCCCCTGCTTTCAAATCGATTCGGGCGCGCGCATTATTGAGCAGATCCCTGGTCGGCACGATGCTGCCCGCGATCGGGTGCATGCCCCGGCGATTGCGGTACGCCGCCTCTGGCGCCGACATCAGCGAGGTGGCGCCCGCCGCGGCGCCGCCGCCGCGGCCGCCACCGCCGGCACTCATCAGCGTTTGCCCGTCGAGCGCCACCACCCCGGTGGACCCGCGCGATTGAAACCCAATCGTGTACGCCCCGTCGGCCGGCACCGTCAGCGTGCCTTTCCAGGTGTAGGACGTTCCGTCGCCAAGCGCCTTGCCATTCGAACCGGTGAAGTTCAGCTCCGCGTCGGTCTGGGTCTGGTTATTCGCGGTATTGGTACGCAACAAGCCCGGCATCCCACCGCTGGAGAGAGCCGATGCCGGTATCGGCATGCCATCGAGATCATTGGCCACGGCGTAGGTCACCTTCCTGCCCGCGATCTTCTCCAGCGCCGGTACCGGCCCCACCTGGTGCTCCGGAATGCCCATCGCCCGTTCGCCCGATTGGCCTACCGAGACCAGTTGGCCCGCCGTGGGTCCGATGAACGCCACACTCGCCAGGTCGGCCGCCGTCAGCGGTAACACGCCGCCCTCATTCTTGAGCAGAGTGGCGGAATCTTCGGCCGTCTTCCGCACGATGGGCGAGTTGAAGGCGTTGTCTTCCTCCGTAATGCTGTGCTTGGGCGCTTTGTCCAACATACCGAACTTGTCCATCTGGAGCAGAATGCGGCCCACCGCCATGGAGACCGTGGCTTCCTTCACCTGTCCGGTGCGAACCGCTTCGAGCATTCCGAGGGACGGCGGATCGCCGCCGCGTCCACCACCTCCACGACCGCCGCGGCCGCCGCCGGCAGCCCGCTCCTCCGGCATGACCGCCGCCGCGCCCCTGAGGCCGCCGCCGGCGCCCGGTCCGCCTGGTCCGCCGACGCCGCCCGGATTGGCAGCCGCCACACCGCCGGGTCCGCCCGGCATAACCTGGCCGGGTCCGCCCGGCCCAGCCTGCGCACCGCGCCCACCGCGCGCCGCACCCGGTACCGCGCCGAAGAACGTGCCCCCGGGCATTTCCAGATCGAGGCCTTCGTTGATGAAAAGCGTGCCGTGCGTGCCGCCCCAGTCCGAAGTGTTAAACCCCTTGAAGCCGGCCTCCTCGCGGTAGATCTTGTTCTGGATCTCTCCATTGCCGCAGGCGTACGGCCCGTTGATCTTGTTGTAGGAGCACATCACCGAGGACACGCCCGCGGCCACCGCATCCACAAACGGCGCGAGGTAGATCTCACGCAGTGTCTGCTGGTCCACCGTGACGTCGTTGCCGCCCTCGTAGGCGATGAAGTGCTTCACCTGCGACATGATGCCCTCGCCTTGCGTTCCGGCGATCTGGGCAGCGGCGAGCTGCCCCGCCAGCAGCGGATCCTCGCCAAACGTGTTGTGGGCGTGCTCAAACGTGAAATCGCGCACCATGTTGACGAGCGGCTGAAGTACCACGTCCTGGCCGAGCGCTCTGGCATCGCGCGCAATCACGATTCCGTTCTTGCGCGCATCGTCCCGGCTCCAGGTGGCGGCCAGCCCCATGGTGGAAGTCATGCCGGTGGACCATACGTTGACCGAGATGCCGGGAGGCCCGTCGGTGAAGCGCAGCGACGGAATCCCGAGCCGCGGCACCCCGGGCCAACTTCCCGCCTGGGCGACGCCACTGGGCATGGCCTCGGCGCCCCCGTGGATCAGGTTGATCTTCTCTTCCAGGGTGATCTGGCCCAGCAGCTTGTCGACTTTCGCATTC
>JAPKZC010001134.1 GCA_026394025.1 Candidatus Solibacter sp. | reverse complement strand
GCCCCCAATCGAGCATGCTGTAACGGGCGATATAGACGAAGAAATTCGCCGCCGCGAACAGCCACAGGGCGCGATTCTTGAGGACGTAGGTGATCAGCAGTTCGCGCGTGCCCAGTTCCTCTTCCCGGTCGCGCGCCCCTTCCGCCGGATAGTCGTGGCGGTACTCTTCGACGGGCGGCAAGCCGACCGATTGCGGTGTGTCGCGCAGCCGCAGCATTAGGTAGCAGGCACACAGCACGGCCAGCACGCCCGGCACGTAGAAAGCCGAGCGCCACCCCATCCAGGCCGTGCTGTAGGCGGCAATCAGTCCGGTGCCAGAAGGCGAAGACGGTGCCGCGTTCCCGCACGCTGTACCAGTGCCCCAGCGAGCGGCCGCAGGGCCCCCATCCCATGCCCTGCACCAGCCCGTTCAGGGTCCAGAGCGCCAGGTGGGTGGGGTAGCTGCTGGTGGCGCCAAACGCAAAATTGCACAACGCGGTGAGCAGCAATCCCATGGGCATGAAGTAGCGCGGATTGCTGCGGTCGCTCCACGCACCCATCAGAAATTTGCCGATGCCGTAGGCAATCGCCGTGACCGCCAGCAGATCGCCGATTTGCCCCTTGCTGTAGCTCAGGGCCTGCCCCATCTCCTTGGAGACTACCGGCAGGTTATTGCGGACGACGTAGAAGGTCGCGTAGCCGATAAAGGTGGATTCGAGGATCCGCCAGCGGAATTTCGGGTAAAGTCTGCCAACCTGTTCTTCAGGCAGTCGGGCAATGTGCGGCGCCGGCCGCAACAGCGTCCTCAGTCGATTCATTCACACCCACCAATACGTGGTTCAATATACGACAACCAGATCCCAAGGTCAATCGCTCTGCAAGCCGAGCCTGCCCAGGGCAGCGCGGGCGCAAAACAAAAAGGCACCCCTCCGTGCGAACGCAGGGGTGCCTCGCCAAACTGGAAAACCGGTCTGGTTTAGACCTGGAACGAACTGCCGCAGCCGCAGGTGGATTTCACTTGCGGGTTGTTGAACTTGAAGCCGGAACCTTCCAGCGTCTCCACGAAATCCACCTCGGCGCCATCCAGATACAGCAGGCTGGCCTGGTCAACGAATACCTTCAACCCGTCGTAGGTGTAGGTCTTGTCCAAAATGTTGGGCGTGTTTTCGAAGGCCATCGAGTAGCTGAACCCGGAACAGCCGCCACCGACCACGGAGATCCACAGTCCGCTCGGGGCGGGGTCCTGGGAACCCATGATTTCCTTTACCTTGCCGATCGCTCTTTCGGTTATTTGCACCATGTTGTCAATTTACTCCTAAAATTCTCGGGAATTCCCTGGTCCCCATTATATCGATGGGACCCCGTCACTCCAACCGTCAATCATTTAGATGGCGCAAGGCGTCGATTGGTCGCCGAAAAATCGACCTTGACCAGCGCCGGGGGCTTCGCGTGTTATCTTGCAAGGTGTATCCGCTGAAACCCGGTGGGGGTAGTATGCGTCGGTAACGGTGTATGGGAACACTGACCGGCGTGCTTTCAATCCCGGGATTCGGTAGTAAGGTTGCGGCGAAAACCAGAGTGGACTACCAGAACACCCCGGAAGGTGCGTTAGTGCAGCGTGCGCAGGCCGGCGATGAGGCGGCGTTTCGCGAAATTGTGGAGCGCTACCAATCCAAGGTATTCGCCATCATCCACGGCATCGTGCGCCAGCGCAACGACGTGGAAGACATTGCACAGCAAGTATTTGCGAAGGTCTACCTTTCCGTCAAGAGTTTCGATTTCCGCAGCTCGCTGATCACCTGGATCTACAAAATCACGGTCAACGAGTGCTTCGACTACCTGCGCAAGCGCAAGGTGCGCAAGCTGGTCTACGAAAGCGATATGAGCGAAGACGAGGTGCGCCGGGTGGAGAATTCCGAACCGGCGGTAGATCGCCAGATTCCCGTGGATACCACGCTGGCGCGCCGCGATTACCTGGTGAAGCTTCTCGGACGGGTTTCCGAAGAAGAGCGTATGTTGTTGACATTGAAGGAAGTGGAAGGGTTCTCGGTGGAGGAATTGGCGGCCCGGACCGGAATGAATGAGAACACCATCAAAGTCAAGCTGTTCCGGGCGCGGCAGAAACTGGTGAAGGCGGCGCAGCGCCTGGACCGCGCTCCCGGCATGGTGGCCGGTTGAGTGGTTGGGTTGAAAAGTGGCAGGTTCCCGGAAGCGGGCGGGGCCAAACGGCCGATAGACTCGCAAAGGGCAGGCTGAAGCGTGGTAATTTCAGTGGTACAGGGAAGAAGCATATGCACGCGGTAGTCATGGAAAGCCTTGAGGAGTACCTGTCCGGCACGCTGAAGCCGGCGGTTCTTCGGGATATCGAGGCGCACCTGAGCAACTGTGAGATGTGCCGTCAGGAAGTGGTCGGCATGCAGCAAGTCTCCCAGTGGTTCGGCGCGTTCAAAGCGGAAGAGGAAGTGGCGCCCGCGCCCGGGTTTTACGGGCGGGTGATGCGGCAGGTGGGCCATCGTCAGGCCGTGCCTTCTTTTGCGGGCTTCTTTGCCCTGGATTTCGCCTTCGGGCGGCGCTTGGTGTTTGCGTCGCTGGTGACGCTGGCGGTGCTGGGCAGCTATCTGGTCGCCTACGAGCGCGATTACCCCACCGGCCTCTCCCCCGATACCGTGATGGCACAGCAGGATTCGCCCGCCTACGATAACGCACGGGCGCAGGAAAACATGCTGGCCACGATGACGACCTATGGGCACTAATCTCCTCGAGAAAGCGAGCTTCGCCCGATCGTGGGATCCCAAGGTCGCTTGTATGGTCACGCTGACGCTGGTGTTCCTGTGCGGCGCCGCGGCGGGAGCGGTGGTGATGAATTTCGGCGTGCATAACCGCCTGCACCAGACTTCCTTCGACACCGCCGTGGGCCGGGAAGTCTTCTTCGCGCGGATGACTCGCGAACTCAGCCTCACGCCGGTCCAACAGGAGCAGATGGAGTCTATCCTCAATGATTTCTGGCAGTACTACCGCACCGTACTGAGCGACAGCAAAATCAAAGTTGAACAGATTCTCAACGAGGAGCAGCGCCGCAAATTCGAGCGCATCCTCCAGGAACGCCAACCGCGGTAGCGGATTGATTCCCGCCTGCGCCGGATTTCCCCCCGGCACCTCTGTTAAACTTGTTTTCTAGCGTTTTTCCCCTCAAACTTCGGAATTCTTGCACCTCCACGGGGCAGCGCCGTCCGAATTACGATTATGCGCCGAGAAGTCAAGACTACGGTCAGCAGCAAGGGTCCAGTGCAGCATGTGCCGCGGCGTTGGCCCTCCGTCCGCTGGGATTGGCTGGTGGTCCTGTTCTCGCTGGCGGTGCTCTGCCGCATGGTCACGGATGGCGACTGGGATCTTTTCCGCCGTGCCGGCTACATGGAGGAATTCTACGACGCTCAGGCGCAGAGTCTGCTGGCGGGCCGCATCGACGTGGTACCGGAAGCCATCGACCGCGAGGCCTTCCTTCGCAACGGCAAGTACTACGGCTATTTCGGCCCCACGCCGGCGCTGGCGCGCATGCCGCTGAACCTGATACTGCCCGGCATGTACGGGCGGTGGAGCCGCTTCTCCATGTGGCTCGGTTCGGCGGTCATCCTGGCGTCCCTCATGCTGCTATTCCGCCGGCTGGAGGAACTCCTGCCATTGCGAGGCAGGTTGTGGGGCCTGCTGAGCGGCACGCTGACGGTGGCGGTGGCCCTCGGTTCCACCAACATTTTCCTGGCGGTGGAATCCAAGGTCTACCAGGAGGCCATCATGTGGGGCAGCTCGCTGGCACTGGCGCATGCGGTTTGCCTGTTTTGTTTTCTGCTCGACCCCAAGGGGAAATGGCTGGCACTGGCCTGCGCGGCGGCCTTTCTGTCGTTTTTCGCCCGCGTATCGTCGGGCGCCGGGACGTTGTTGGCGCTCTTGATTGTGGATCTGGCCCTGCTGATTCCCGCCGGCCGCTTCCGCGAGTATTGGGGTGTGCCCACGCTTGTCTCCAAGCGCCGCGTGGTGGCCGTGCTGACGGCGACGCTGGTGGTGAGCAGCGTTTTGTGGGCAGGCTTGAACTACTGGAAATACGGCATCTGGTTTACCTCGCAGCCGCTCCACCTCACGATAAATTCCGACCCGGGAAGGCTGTTGCGCACCAAGGGTGATGCGGCATCCCTGCTCAATATTCCGCTCACGCTGCCGACTTATTTCTGGTTGCCCAATGTGGAGTTCAAGCAGCCCTTTCCGTGGGCCTGGTTGAATCCCGGGGATCGCACCCTGGGCCGGCGTTATCCCTACGCCCACTTTGACGGAATCGAGCCGGTGAGCAGTCTGCCGTTCACCGTACCGGCGCTATTCGTGGCGGCCCTGGCCGGCTCGGGACTGTGCTTTTTGCGCCTGCGGCGGCCGCGCCTGCGCGTCTTCCGGGCACCGTTGTGCGGCGCGTTCGCGGGCATCTTTCTGGTCTTGACCTGGGGGTACATTTCCTATCGCTACCTGCAGGACGCGCTGCCGTGGCTTACCCTGGGCTCCGCCATCGCCGTGGCGCACATTCCACTAGCGGATCGCAGGTGGATGCGCCACGCTCTGACCGGTCTGCTTCTGGCCGGAACGGCCTACGGCGTCTGGGTGAACCTCGCCTTTGCGGTGGTGCAAAAGCGCGTCTATGCCTTTCACATGTAGCGCACTGGCGGACCTACATCTACGCCGCGGATTTCAAACGCGGCAACGTGAGCCCCGACGGTGCCAAGTTCACCCGGCGAGCCGACCATTCGGTGATCTTCCGGGACGGACCACCGCCGGGGGCGGCGGAATATGAGGTGACCATTCCGGAGGCGGGGCTGTACGAATTCTCGCTGGTTTACGCCAGCGCGGATTCGCGCCCGCTACGCTTCTTCCTCAACGGCAGGGAAGCGCCCCATGCCATCTGCGCGGAGCCGACCGGCGGCTTTACGGAAGCTCACCAACGTTGGGCTCCGGTCGCCCAATCCCGCCTGAACGCCGGAGTCCAGTCCTTCGCTCTGGTGAGCGTGCGCGAGTTCCCCGTGGTCAGGATGATTCGCGTCGTCAGGCAGGACTAGCCCGCCTTGACAGGTGCGCGGGTGCGTGAGGACAATGGTTTAGCCAACATGCGCCAACTCCGTCTTGTGCTGCTACTAGCGGTCGTCTCTGCCCTCTCAACCTCCTGCGGCGACAGTGGGGAGAAATCGTACCCCGTACGCACATACAAGATGGGTGATCGGATCACGCTCGGACACATCGTCTACGTGGTATATGAAACGCAGTGGTTGACTCAAATCGGAGAGGGCGTGGATGCGCGCGTGCCACAGCATCGTTTCTTCCTGGTCCGGTTGAGCGCGGTAAACAGCTTCGGGGCCGATATCATCGTGCCCAATTTCACCATCGAGGATGCCAGCGGCAAGACTTATCCCGAACTGAGCTCCGGAGAAGGCGTGCCGCAGTATATCGGGTATTTGCGTTCCGTCAAGCCCGCCGAATCGCAGCAGGGCAACGCGCTCTTCGACGCGCCGCCGCGCCACTACAAGTTGAAAATCGCCGACGAAACCGGGGAAAAAACCGCCTACGTGGATATCCCGCTGACTTTCGCGTCGGAAAGCCCCGACGTCCCGCAAGTGGGGGGCAAAGAACCAAAGAAGTAACGCGAGTTTTTGGGCGGCGGCAATCGCGCGGCGATAGAATTAGGGTATGTGGGCTGTCGCGGTGTTACTTCTGTTCCTCCAGGCCGATTACACTACCGAAGGCATGAAGGCCCTCGACGAGGGTAAATACGAAGCCGCCGTACAGTCATTCCGCAAAGCCATCGAAGCTGATTCCAAGGACTACTTCGCGCACTTCAATCTGGCGATGGCCTTCACGCTGCTTCAGCGGGATCCGGAAGCCGTCATCGAATACCGTAAGACCCTGGAACTCAAGCCGGGGCTGTATGAAGCGGAGTTGAACGGCGGCATCGTGCTGCTGCGCCAGAAGAACCCCGCCGAGGCGCTGCCGCTTTTTGAGGAGGCCGCGGGACAGAAGCCGCGGGAGTTCCGCCCGCGCTATTACCTGGCCGAATCGCAGCTCCAGACCGGCGACTACGCCAAGGCGGAAGAGAATTACCGGCTGGCCATCGCGTTGGACCCAAAATCCGCCGGAGCGCAACTCGGCATGGCCCAGACGCTGGTGCAGCAGGGACGCCTCGGCGATGCAGACGCCTACTTCCGCCAGGCGGCGCGACTGGAGCCGAAATATCGCGATTACCTGCTGGAACTCGCCGGCCTATACGAGAAGGCCGCGCAGAACCGCGAGGCCATCGAGATCTACCGGGAGTTTCCGGATAACCCCGCGGCGCAGGCGCGGATGGGCGAACTGCTGCTCGAATCCAAACAATTCGAAGATGCCGTGCCCCGCCTGGAAGAGGCCTTTGGCAAGGATCCGAGCCCGGTCAACCGCAGCGCGCTCGCGGCCGCCTACGTCTTCACACGGAAACTGGATAAGGCGTTACCGCTGTTGGAACAATCGGTGGCTGCCGAACCTGGCAACTACGACTTGCGGATGATGTACGCCCGGGCGCTGCGCGACCAGCGGCAGTTTCCGCCGGCCGCCCGCCAGTTTTACGAAGCCGCGAAACTGAAGCCGGCCGAGGCCAGGCCGTGGACCGAATTGGGCGGCATGCTCTACATGACGGGCGATCTGCCGCAGGCGCTGGCCGCCTTTGAGCAGGCGGCCAGGAATGGCGAAAACGGCGCCGGTAACTGGTTCCTGCGCGCCATCATTCTCGATAAGTTGCACCAGATCAAACCGGCCAAGGAAGCCTACGAACGTTTTCTGGCCATCAGCCAGGACAAGAATCCGAACCAGGAGTTTCAGGCTCGGCAGCGGGTGAGAATCCTGCAAAGGGAGATAGACAAACGGTGAGAAGCCAAGCGGTGAGGGGCACACGTACTATCCCGATGCTGCTGGCATTGGGCCTTGTTTCCGCCGCCGGCCTGGCGCATGCCGACCTCAAGGCCGCGCTGGCCGAACGCGACCTGGGCAAACGCTCCAAGTTGGCGCTGGATAACGCTGGTTCCGCGCTGAAAGAGGCGCGCGGAGCCTACCAGAAGGGCGATACCACGTCGCTGGCGGCGGCCGCGGCGGAGGTGAACGAATCGGTCGATTTGGCCTGGGCTTCGCTCGAAAGCACCGGCAAGAACCCGCGCAAGAGCCCGCGGTGGTTCAAGCAGGCCGAAATCGAAACGCGCAACCTGCTGAAGAAACTGGATTCCTTGCAGCGCGACATGGGATTCGAGGATCGGCCGGTGCTCGACAAAGCCAAGAAGACCTGCTGACCGGCCTGATGGAGGGCAAGAGCAAATGAAAACCTTAATCCGCTGTCTGCTTCTGGCGGTCTCGCTGGCTGCGCAGGTGCAGCGCGACTTTCTGTCGGCCGACGAAATCGACCAGATCAAGGAAGCGCAGGAGCCGAACCTGCGGCTCAAGCTCTACGCCGATTTCGCCAAACTACGGCTGGACCTGGTGCGCAATCTGCTCGGCAAGGAGAAGGCCGGGCGTTCGATCCTGATTCACGACACGCTGGATCAATACTCGAAGATCCTCGATGCCATCGATACCGTGGCCGATGCGGCCAGCGCGCGCAAGACTGACATTAGCGTGTGACTCGCCGCCGTGGCCGCCGCGGAAAAGGAAATGCTCCCCATTCTCAAGCAGATTGAAGAAAGCAAACCCAAGGATCTGGAGCGTTATGAGTTTGCGCTCACGCAGGCTATCGAGACCACCGCCGATAGCCTGGAACTGGCCGAGCAGGACCTGGGCAAGCGCGGCGCCGAGGTGGAACAACGCCAGCAGCAGCAGAAGAAGGCGATTGAAGCCCAGATTAGTTCCGGCGCCCAAGCCAGATTTGCGGGAATCGGATCTAAATACCCGTTATATTTCCAACTTGTTCAGATTGCTGGAAAAACTTTTGGTGCGTCCGCGGGCAGGTCCGGAATTGTTTCCGCTTGACATACGAACACCTTCGTAGTAACGTCTTCGTATATGGCGGAGAAACTACCCAGGCCCACCGATGCGGAGCTGGAAATTCTGACCGTGCTTTGGAGCCGCGGGCCCACCACCGTCCGCGAGGTGCACGACTCGATTTGCGCACGCAAGCCCACGCAGTACACCACCGTGCTCAAGATACTGCAGATCATGGCCGAGAAAGGCCTGGTGCGCCGCGACGAGAAGCAGCGCGCGCACATCTACCGGGCCGCGCAGTCGCGGGAACGGACGCAGCGTCAACTGGCGGGCGACCTGCTCCAGAGGGCGTTTAGCGGATCCGCGCGGAACCTCCTCCTCGGCGCGCTTTCCGCCCAAAAAGCATCGAAAGAAGAGCTGTCCGAGCTGCACCGCCTGCTCGAGGAATACGAAAAGGAGACACCATGAGCCTGCTCGAATTCTGCGTGCGCACGCCCGCCGCGGCCGCGCTGGGTTGGACCCTGGCGCACTCCCTGTGGGAAGGCGCGCTAGTCGCGCTGCTGCTGGCCGCCGCTCTCGTCTTGCTGCGATCTGCCCGTGCGCGCTACGCGGCGGGTTGTCTGGCCATGCTCGCGATGCTTACCGCCTTTTGCTTCACGTTCCAACACATCCTGGCGCAGCAGCGAATTCACGGCGGAGGATTGGCGCAAGGTCTCAAGATCCCGCCCGCCCCGCCGGATCTCGGCGCACTATCTGCCGTGGCTAGCCCCCTTCTGGATTGCGGGAGTCCTCTTCTGCCACTTGCGCGGTGTGGCGAGTTGGCTGGCCGCCCGGCGTCTCGGCAGCAGGGGAGTGTGTGCCGCCACCGCCTCCTGGCAGTCCCTGCTCGACCGTCTTGCCGAGCGGATGCGGCTCTCCCGGCCCGTCACGCTGCTGGAATCCTGCCTGGCGGAAGTGCCGGTGGTCATCGGCTATGTCCGCCCCGTCATTCTGATGCCCGTGGGATTGCTAGCGGGCCTGCCGGCCGCACAGGTCGAGACCATTCTGCTACACGAACTGGCGCACATCCGGCGTCACGATTATCTGGTCAACCTGTTACAGATCGTGGCGGAAGGCCTGGTGTTTTACCACCCCGCGGTGTGGTGGATTTCCGGGGTGATCCGAGCCGAGCGCGAAAACTGTTGTGACGATCTGGTGGTGGCCACCCAAGGCGATGCGTTCGCCTACGCCACTGCCCTGACTGCATTGGAACAAAATCGTGGGGCCGTATGCGAAGCCGTGGTGGCCGCCACGGGAGGTAGCCTTGTGAAACGTGTTCGCCGTCTGCTGGTTCAACCCGAGGGGCCGCGCGCCACTCTGACTCCTGTCCTTTCCGCCGCAATTCTAACCATCGCCGCCGCGGCAGTGTTGGCGGCCTGGCAATCCACTCCGCCGCCGCGCCCGCCCGCGCCGCCCGCTCCCCCCGCGGTGCCCGCGGCTCCCGCACCGGTTGCGCCGCCCACCCAGCCTTTCACCCCGTACACCAAATGGGTTAGCGAAGACGTCGCCTACATCATCCGCAACGACGAGCGCGCCACATTCAAGAGCCTGCAATCCGATGCGGAACGCGAGCACTTCATTGAACAGTTCTGGCAACGCCGCGACCCCACTCCGGCTACCACCGAGAACGAATTCAAAGAGGAACACTACCGGCGCATCGCCCATGCCAACCAGAATTACTGGCACCTCGAAATCCCTGGCTGGAAAACCGACCGCGGCCGCATCTACATCGCCTATGGGCCGCCTGACGAGAAGGAAACCCATCCCTCAGGCGGCGCCTATCAGCGGACTGCCCAAGAGGGAGGCGGCACCACGTCGACATTTCCCTTCGAGAAGTGGCGCTACCGTCACATCGAAGGCGTTGGGGCCAACGTCGTGATCGAGTTCGTCGACCCCACCATGACGGGCGTATATCTCCAGACCACCGACCCGTCCGAAAAGGACGCGCTGCTCCGGATCCCTGGAGATTGGCCCGCGACCAACGCCGGCACTCCCCGAGCCGGCGCCACGGTGCAGCCCATGGTAAACGGCGCGACGCAAATCTCTATTCCGCTCGCCGCCTACGGAGACCATTGGGTCAACATGCATGCGCGCATTTCAGCCATGGGCCGCATGCTGCAGTCCTTCGAGCATCCCGTCCAAGGTCCGGCGACTTACACCAAGACTGTTTCTCTGCCTCCAGGTTCCTATCGCCTGGAGGTAGTCCTCTGGGAGGTCGGCGCTGGCAAACTGGCAGCCGACAGCATCGCGTTCGAGGTGAAGTAACCTCTACTGCACCTTCGCCTGGCGCGTGACCGGGGGCTCCTTGCCCGCATGCACTCCCATCAGGCGCCGGTGCGTCGCCTTCGCGGCGTCCAGTAGTTCGGCGTACGGACGGTCCGTCACGTCCACCAACCCGATGTTGTAGTTCTCGCCGTCGAAGCGCCCGGTGGACGGCTCGTCCACCCACTCGAACCAGTGCGCGCCCACGATCGACGGGTCGGCCAGCGCGTTCTCAATGTAGTAGCGATACGCCACGCCGCGCTCTTCCTGACTGCTGGTCTGCTTCAGCCCCGGAGTCATGCCGCGCCCCGGCGTGCCGAAGTGGAATTCGCCGATCAGCATCGGCTTATCGATCAGGCCTCGCACCTTGTCGATCTCCGTCTGATTCACCTTGTAGGCGTAGTTGTTCAAGCTGTACACGTCGAACACTTTCGAAAGCTTGACGATCTCCGGCGGCGCGCTCGATCCGAAGCGCAGTCCCAGGCTCAGGTGGTTGGGATCGTGCTTGCGTATGGCTGCGGTCGCGGCCTCGACGAACTTCTGGTACGCCTCGTAGAGAAACGCCTTGCGCCGTTCGGGCGAATCGTTCGCAGCGAGGAATGCCTGCGCCGCCTTCTTCAGCGCGCTCTCCGGCCCCGCCAGAATGGCATCCACCGCCACCGCTTCGCGCCCCGGCCAGGGCGGTTCGTTGCCCAGAAAATACCCCAGCACGTAGGGGTCGTCCTTGCGCGCGTCGCACTGTTGCGCCGCCGCGCGGTCGATATTCGCTGCGTAGTCGGGCGCATACACGTCGGGCACGCCCATCGGGCCGGTCTCGATTCCCCAACCGCGAAGGGTCACCACATAGGGCACGCGGTGGGCCTTGCCCAGGCGTTGATCGCTCCAGTTGCCGACGGTGTTGAAGCCCCACGCGAACATGCGCCGCGCGGTCAGATCCACCCACTTGTCGCTCCAGTCCGTGCCGAAGCGGCGCACCATGTTCCAGGTGTAGAAACTCGCGCCGCCGCGCCCTCCGCCGCGTCCTCCGGCGATGTCCGCCGGCGGCAGCGCGGCGAACAATTGCTCGCGCCCCTGGGTGGAAGTCGAAGCCGAGGTCCCCATGGAATCGGCGCCCATGGAAAGGAACAGATGCCCGTCGGGATCCACAAACCACCACTTGCCCTCGATCTTTTCCACCCGGAAGAAACCCGTGGCTTTGGCTTTCGAGCCCTCGTAACCGCTGTACCGGCAGTAGGCGAAATCTCCCTTGCCCAGCGCCTTTTCCTCCGCCGCCCAGGCGGCCTGCAACTGCTCCAGGCTGGCCGCCTTACCCGGCCAGGTGTCGCCCATCCACTGGCCGAACTGGTCCACCAGCGGTTTCGCTTCCAGCAGCGCGTCGCCGGGATCCTGGTTGGACAACTTGACCGCGCGGATCTCGAGCGTCGGCGCACCCAGAGGGTTCGGCATCACCACGCCAAGCTGGCTCACCGATTTCAACTCACCGGGCGTGCCGCTCAGATTGATGAACATCATCGGGCGGGCCTTGTTGTGCACCGAAGCCAGGTCGTTTCCACTGCGCGCCGCCTGGGTCAGGAAGCTCAGCGGCACCGCGGTGCGAATCCACGCGCCGGGCACCGGCGCCAGGCGCACCGAGCGTACGCCGCCCGAGTCGTGTATGCGCAGGTCGAAGCGCTGCGGCGAACTCAGGCGCAGTTCCAATACCAGAAACTGGAACCCGCTCCAATCGGCCGGCAGCCCGGCGTCCAGGTCTTTCAACCCCCAGGTGTACTCTTTGCCGGCGCCCTCGAATACGGCGCGCCTGGTTTCACCACTGGCGGACCCCGCCGCGGCGACAAGCGTAAACAGCGTGCAAATCCAATACCGTTGCATTGACACAACTCCAGAAACGCTAGAGTGGCACATGGCGCGGCAACGCGCCAGCGTGCCTACTTGGCGCGAACTACCAGCGCGATGTCTTCCGCGTAGACGGGCGATGCCAGTCGCGTCTCCTGCCCCTGGCTCGCGACACGGAACCCTTCCGTCTTCACGTCCAGTCCGGTCCGAGTGTCGCGCCACTTTGCCGTGTAGGCCCCACGCGGCAATTGCAGCGTGATTTCACGCGATGCCGCGGCTCCATCCACCTGATACGGGGGCTTGGCGCCCTTCACCGTGCGGCCGTGATGGATGTAGACAGCGTACACCTTACCCGGCTCCTCTAGCGCACGCACTGCCACCCCATCCGGCCCGCGCACCACACCTTCGGCGCAGGGCGGCATGCGCAAGAACGGAATCTCGTCGAAGAACGCGCGAAGGTACCGCAATTGCCGCCGCAGCGCCGGGCTTCCGCCCCCGGGAGTGCCGGCGGAAGGCGCGAAGGTGCCGTCTTCGTGCCCCACCGTGAAGGAATAGTCCAGGTTGTTGTACAGCGCCCCACCCGCCATCAGGAAGTCCCAGCCTTGCACGCGGTAGGTCGCGTCCGCGGCGCCGTCGAACCCGGTCTCATTGTTACCGATCGCGCGATTCAGCTTCCGATTCATGGCCACCGACGCCGGTGGCCGCGAGTAGTGGAAATTGAATAGGCTAACCAGGGGATTCGGCAGGTCGATCACCGACGAACCGTTTGCCCAATTCTGCGCGATCAGAGGCTTCTTGGCGAATCCCCCCTCAGTTTCCACGCTCGTCTTGGCGATGTGTTCCTGCCACGCCAGCGTCACCCCCTGAAAATAAGGCTCGTTGCAGATTTCATAATAAAGATTGTCGAAGCCGCGCAACTCGCTCACGACCTTCCGCACCATGGCGTCCTGTACCTCCGTCAGCGGCGCGTCCTTCAGCGCCAGCACATCCGTGCGGGCCACGTTACCGATACCATTCACGTTATTGCGGCTGTTCATCGGACTGACGCTCCACATGCTGTCCTCGTACAGCGGGCAGAACAGGACTAGCTCTACCACCACGCCGCTCCGC
>JAPKZC010000459.1:13394-14237 GCA_026394025.1 Candidatus Solibacter sp. | reverse complement strand
TCCACCATCCAGCGCGCGGACCGCATTCTGGTGATGCATAAGGGCAAACTGCGGGAGAGCGGCACCCACCAGGAACTTCTGGCGCAGCGCGGCATTTACTGGCAGCTCTATCAATTGCAGTATAAGGATCAGGAGCGGGTGGCGTAGGGGCAGGCGTGTCCGCGGGGGCCAGAGCTCACCAGTACGCACTCTCGCAAACGCGCGAGACGCTGGAATCGGAAGCATGTTTAGGCCCAGGAAAAATGCGGAACGCGATCTCCCCGTACCACCCGAGGTTGAAGCCGATTCGAAGGCAAAGCCAAGATCAAGGCTGTGTTCAACAGCGAACTGGCCGACCCGACCGATGAGCCCACCGGGCACTTCTGACGATGATGGGCGCATTTGCATTTGTGGTTTAGCCGAGCAAGCGATCGTATTCGGCATGAGTTCCAATCCAGAACCACAGCACACCGTCCCGCGCTTCAACACCCAACGCCCGGTAATGGAGCCCGACCCGGACCGACCAGAAATTCTCTACCCTCTTGAAGTGCAGCGAAGGGTGGTACGGATCAGCCTTTAGAAGGGCAAATGCCCGGTTCGCGAGAACCTGAATATTCGCCGGGAGAGCACGGTAGGAAGTCCAATAATCCGGAGCGGCGTGGTGGATCACAGAACCGTCGAGCGGCCCGTTTCGTGGTCCACATGAGCGCGCTCGGCCAGGGATCGCAGTTTCCCACTCTTCGCATCGGCCTCAATCTGCTCGTCCCACACGTCGGCGTCGAACTCTGCGAACCAGTCGCGAAAAGCCTTCAGCTCATCCGCGCTGAGGCTCTTCACTTGTCCCTCTATTTGCTCGATTCGACT
>JAPKZC010000459.1:0-13330 GCA_026394025.1 Candidatus Solibacter sp. | reverse complement strand
GCCAGGTCCAACACTTCCACCACGTGCATCACTCGCTGGCCGCTGCCGTGCAGCCTGACCCCCGCCTGAAGCTGCAGCATGCACCCGGGGTTGGCGGTGGCGATAATCTCCGCCTGCGTGGCATTCACCGACTCCATCTTGTGCTTGAGAATCTGCATCGCCATCTCATTCTGCACCACGTTGTAGATGCCGGCGCTGCCGCAGCAGATATCGGCGCCGGGCATTTCGCGGAACGTCAATCCCGGAATCGCGCCCAGCAACTGGCGCGGCGATTGACGGACGTGCTGGCCGTGGGCCAGATGGCAGGAGTCCTGGTACGTCACCACGGCATCCACGCGGCCCAGGTTGCGGTTCAGTTCGAGCGAGCTGAGGAACTCGGTGATATCGCGCATTAAGGCGGAGAACCGGCGCGCCTTCTCGGCGTAGTCAGGGAGGTCGGCGAGCAGTTCGCCGTACTCCTTGAGCGTGGAGCCGCAGCCCGCGGCGTTGGTGATGATGGCGTCAAAGCCGCCCTCGAGAATAGCGTCAATATTACGGCAGGCCAGTTTGCGCGCCTCGTCACGCATCCCGGCATGCAGATGCAGCGCACCGCAACAGCCCTGGCCTTCCGGCACCACCACCTCGCAGCCGTTGCGCTGGAGCACGCGCACCGTGGCTTCATTCAGCCGCGCGAAGCTCACGTTGGCGATGCACCCGGCGAGAAACGCCACGCGATGGAGGCGATCGCCCTCTGCGGGAAACGTGCGGCCAAACTGGCTGAAGAAGAACGGCGGCTCGGCCGAGGGTGTGAACTGCTGCAAATCGCCCAGAAGACCAAATAGTTTCAACTGTCCCAGCCCGCGCGCCAGGGCCTTGAGGCCGCTGACCTCGGAGAGGTAGAGCAATGTGCCGGCCACCGAGAGGGCTCCGCGCGATTGCAGCAGTTTCACGAAGAACAGACGCCGCAGTTTGCGCGCGAACCAGCCACGGTGGGTGTGCGTTTCCAGTTCGGCGCGCGCATCTTCCACCATGCGGCCGTAGGGCACCCCCGAGGGGCAGGCCGATTCACAGCCGCGGCAGGCCAGGCAGAGGTCGATGTGTTGACGGTAGGAATCGGTGATGGCTCCGCCGTTGGCCACTTGCACCATCTGATAGATGCGGCCGCGCGGCGAATCCATTTCGAGGCCGAGTTCGCGATAGGTGGGGCAGGCATTCAGACACAGGCCGCAGTGCACGCACTTGTCCAGATCGAACTGCCTGGGCCCCAAATCGGTCTTTTCAGATACGACGGTAAAGTCGGCCACGGTTCAGCAGGTTCCGCGGATCAAACAGATGCTTGACCCGTTTCATGATTTCAAAATCGCCGCCGGGAGAAGGCCAGAGGTCGAGGGTTCGGCGGCTCCCCTCGGGCGCGAACTCGATGACTGCCTTGCAGCCCAACCGTTGCGCGCCGGCCAGCCAGTCCCGGGCGGCTAGCGCCCGCTCGAAATAGCCATGACAGACGCCCGAGCCCGCACGCGCCACCGCTGGACCGGGGAAGCTCTCCATGACCGCTTCCGAATCTTTCAGGGTACACGAAGCGCGCACCACCGCGCCATCGTCGTGCGCCGCCAGGAACCGCGGCGTGTAGTTCTCCACGTGGCGCCAGAGGGTCTGTTGGCGCTCATCCTCGAATGCCAGGGCATCGGTGAAGTTGGCGAATTCGCGTTCGTAGCGTTGCACGGCGGTCGCGTTGCCGCCGGCGCGCAGCGCCAACAACCAATTGGAGTTGCCCAGCGTGCGCGCGGCCGCCGGATTCAGCAGGTCGATGGCGGCCGGCTGCAACTGGCCCTTCAGGATGACATCTCGCGCCGCGATGGCGGCGGCCAGCGAATCGAAGGGCAGGAGAAAGCTGCGTTCCACTTCGGGCACGGGCTGTAGTTTGAAATTCACCACCGTGATGGCGGCCAGCGTACCGAAGGACCCGATCATGAGCTTCGCCATATCCAGGCCGGCGACATTCTTGACCACCATGCCGCCAGATTTCACCAGTTTCCCTTCTAGGGTGGCGAACTGCATACCGATCACCAGGTCGCGTGCCGTGCCGTAAAGCCGCCGCCGAGGCCCGCTGCAATTGGTGGAGATCACGCCGCCCACCGTGGCGCCCTCGGCAAAGGGAGGGTCGAGCGGCACCATCTGGCGATTTTCCGCCAGCATGTGGGTGAACTCGCACCAACTCAATCCGGCGTAGACGCTGATGGTGAGGTCGCGCGGCTCGTATTGCAGGACGCCACGCAGCGACATCGTGGTCAGCGCCACATCGGCGGGCTCCACCGGCCCGGCCATGCGGCGTTTGGTAGAATTCCCGGCGAGCGCGATACTGCGGCCGGCCGCCGCGGAATCGCGCAGCGCTTCGGCCAACTCGGCGGGATTGGAGGGCGCTATCACGTCTATAGAGTAGCCCAAGCTACGCGGCGCAAAACGATCTCCAGAATGGTCAGCACCAGAGAGCCGAGCAAAGCGTTGAGGAACCCGTCGATCCGGAAGCCCGGCGTGAACATCGACGCCAGCTTCAAGAGCAAGGCATTCAAGACCAGCCGGAACAGGCCCAGGGTAAGAAAGGTGATCGGAAACGCGATGAATCGCACGACCGGCCCGATGGTGATATCCACCAAGCGCGATCACGACGGTGGCCAGCGGAGCGGTTTTGAAATCGCGGATCTGAATTCCGGGGATGATCTGGGCCACCAGCCAAAGCGCCAGCGCGGCGAGCAACCAGTTCACGATCCAATGGACCAAAAACATAAGGGACCTCCAGCCAGAGATAATGATAAGCCATGGCGACGCTCTTTGCCGGAACTTCCGGCTTCGCATACCCGGCCTGGAAGCCGGGCTTTTATCCGGCCAAAACTCCGGCCGGGCAGTTTCTGAAATCTTACGCTGCACGGCTGAACTGCGTGGAAATTAACTACACGTTCCGCCGCTTGCCCTCGGCCTCCACGCTGGAAAACTGGGTGGCGCAGACGGCCCCCGGGTTCGTCTTCGCGGTGAAGGCGAACATGCGGATTACCCACATCCTGCGCCTGAGGAACGCCGCGGAGGCCACCCTGCTCTTTCTGAAGATGATCGACCCGCTGCGCAGCGCGCGGCGCCTGGGACCGGTGCTATTCCAGTTGCCGCCGGCCATGAAGTGCGATGTCCCACTCTTGCGCAGCTTCCTGGAATTGCTGCCCGCCGACCTGCGCTACGCCTTCGAGTTTCGCCACCCAAGCTGGCTGGTGGAGGAAGTGTACGATGCGCTACGGGAGCGCAACGTGTCACTGTGCGTGGCGGAATCGGAGAAGCTTCAAGTGCCGGAGGTGATCACCGCGGATTTCGTCTACTACCGCCTCCGCAAGCCGGAATACACGGCGGAAGATGTGGATGGCATTGTCGCGCGATCGAAAGACGTGCTGGCCACGGGGCGCGATCTGTATCTGATGTTCAAGCACGAGGAGAGTCCGGAAGGCGCGCTGCATGCGGAGACGGTGTTGAAGAGGGTCGAATAAGGTCGGACAGACGATCGCCTCTGCGTCGTCCGTCAATCAGCCGACGTTGCTCTTCCGCGCCCGCTTCTTCGGTGCAACCTCGATCTCGTCCGTGCCCGCGGCCGCCGCGGCGGTAGCCACCATCGCCGGCTTGCGCTTCTCGGCGAGACTCTTCTTGAGGGCTTCCATAATATCGATCACCGGCGCGAAGTGCTCCGACGGAGTCTCTACCACTTTCCGGCCTTCGATCTTGTCCTCGATCATCTTCTTCAGGTTGTCGCGGTAAGAGTCGTGGTATTTCTGTGGCTCAAAATTCTCTTCCAGCGACGAGATCAGCATCTTCGCCATGGCGAGTTCCTTCTCCTTCACCAGGCTGGTGTCGGTGCGGAACTCTTCCACCTGGCGGATCTCGTCCTGGTAATACATGGTGTGCGAGAGAATCCCCTTGGCGCCCGGCCGCAGCACGATGATGTGCTCCCGATTGTGCATGGCCACTTTGGCCACGCCATAGAAACCGGAGTCCTTCAACGCCGTGAATAGCAGAGCATACGCCTTTTCGCCGCCCTCATCCGGGGCCACGTAGTAGGAGCTCTCCAGGTAGATGGGGTCCACCTGGTCGGCTTTAACGAATTCGAGAATCTCCATTACCTTGGCGGTCCGCGGCGCCACCTTCTTGATGTCCTCGTCGTCAATCACGACGTAGTGATCCTTCTCGTACTCGTAGCCTTTGACGGTTTCCGAGCGCGGGATCGGTTTGTCTTCCAGTTGGCAATAGGTTACCTGCCGGATGCGCGAATGGTCGTCCTTGTGCAGCATGTTGAAGCTGATGGTTTCGCTGCGCGCCGCGCTAAACAGACGGATGGGAAACGACACCATGCCGAAAATGAGATGGCCCTTCCAGACGCTCGCTGCCATACGTATTCGCTCCTGACCCCTCGGGGCGCTATGGTTTTCAAGATACTACAAAGCCTAATAAGATGTAAATGAAAGGATGCAGGGGGGTTATGTCTCTGGACGAGTACGCTGCCAAACGTCGCTTCGAAAAAACTCCCGAACCTCCCCCTTCTGCCACGAAGGGCACGCCCGCGGCCAAGCCGTTTTTTTGTGTGCAACGGCATGATGCCACGCGGCTGCACTACGACTTTCGCCTGGAGATCGACGGCGTCCTGAAGTCCTGGGCCGTTCCCAAGGGGCCGTCGCTCGATCCCGGCGTAAAGGTCTTCGCGGCGCACGTGGAAGACCACCCCATGGAGTACGGCGATTTTGAAGGCAATATTCCCGCCGGCAACTATGGCGGGGGGAGCGTCATGCTGTGGGACCGGGGCACGTTCGACCTGCTGGGTGATACCGCGGCGGAGGCGCAACTGGCGCGCGGCGATCTGAAGTTCCGCCTGCATGGCGAGAAACTGAAAGGCGATTTCGCCATCGTTCTGATGAAGGGCCGCGGCAAGGGAAACGAGTGGCTGCTGATCAAGAAGCGCGACGAGTTCGCCACCACCGGCTGGGACGTGGAGGCGCTCGCCCACAGCGTGCTCTCCGGCCGCACCCAGGAAGAAATCGCGCGCAACCTGCCGGCGCGCCAGACCAAGCGCGACACGGCGGGCGCGGCCGATCGCGTCTGGGCCACCAGCCCGCCGGCCAAGCGCGCCCGTGCCAGGATGAAGAAACCGCTCCCTGACGGTCGCGGCTCCGATCAGAGCCGCGACCGTCAGGGAGCGGTTTCCTCGAGATCCGAGACCGCATCTGCGAAGCGGAGTGCCACGTACGACCTGGCGAAACTCAAGGGAGCGCAACTGGCGGAGATGCCGGCGGCGATTGAGCCGATGAAGGCCATGCTGGCGGACCGCGTGCCGCGCGGCGAGGATTGGCTATTTGAGGTGAAGTGGGATGGCGTGCGTGCCGTTGCCTTCCTGGACAACGAAGAGGTCCGCCTGCAATCGCGCAGCGGGTTGCGCTGCGAACGGCAGTATCCCGAACTGGCAGTGATGCCGCACCACATCGCCGCATCGCAGGCCGTGATCGATGGCGAGATTGCGGTGCTCGACGCCAAGGGCGTATCGCAGTTCCACCTCATCCAGCCGCGCATCGCCAACACCGACCCGAACACCATCGCTCATCTGGTTCGTTCCACGCCGGTGATCTATTTCGCCTTCGACCTGCTCTACCTCAATGGCTACGACCTGCGCGGCGTGGCACTCGACAAGCGGCGCGAGCTCCTCCGGCAGGTGCTGACGCCGGGGCCGTCGATCCGCATCTCCGACACCTTTCCCGGCGCGGGCGAGGAACTGCTGGAGGCGGCGCGAGAGAACGGCCTGGAGGGCATCGTTGCCAAGCACGCGCGCAGCACTTACGAATCGCGGCGCAGCCGCGAGTGGCTCAAGATCAAGATTGTCGGCGAGCAGGAGTTCGTGATCGGCGGTTTTACGGAGCCGCAGGGCGATCGCGATTATTTCGGCGCTCTGGTGCTGGGTGTTCACAAGGACGGCGAGCTGCGCTGGGTGGGCAACGTCGGCACCGGCTTCGATCAGAAACTGCTGGCCGGCCTTTACGCCCGGCTTCAGCCGCTGATCGCGCCGGATTGCCCCTTCTCTGCCCGGCCCAAGCCGGACCGGGGCATCACCTGGGTGAAGCCGGAGCTGGTGTGCCAGGTGAAGTACGCCAACTGGACGCCGGACGACCGCTTGCGCGCGCCGGTGTTCGTCGGCCTTCGCAACGATGTGGAGGCGCCCGGAGTTGTCCGTGATATCGTTCTCCGAGCCGTGCCCGAACCGGCCGGGGAACTGCTGCCCGGAAGCCCCAAGGAGGCCACGCTCCCGATCTGCGGCCACACCCTCAAGTTCACCAACCTTGCCAAGCTCTACTACCCCGGCGAAGGTGTCACCAAGCGCGACGTTCTCAACTACTATGCCGCCGTGGCGGACCTGATTCTGCCACACTTGCAGGACCGCCCGCTTTCCCTCAAGCGGTACCCCAACGGGATCCGGGAGCAGTTCTTTTTCCAGAAGGACACCCCCGATTCCTACCCCGGCTGGTTGCGCACCGAACGGATCGACGAGATCAACTACGTGTTCGCCAGCGACCGTGCCAGCCTGCTGTATCTGGTCAACCTGGGTTGCATCGACCAGAACCCGGCGATGAGCCGGTTGGGCTCGCTGGAGCATCCCGATTTCATCCTGGTCGATCTGGACCCGCAGGAGTGCGCCTACGACCTGATCGTGGAGGCAGCGCTCCTGGTCAAGCGCATTCTGGACCAGATTGGCCTGGTGGGATATCCGAAAACCACCGGCGGCGACGGCATGCACGTCTACATCCCGATCGAGCCGGTCTACAGCTTCGAGGAGGCACGGACGTTCGCGGAACTGATCGCGCGGCTGGCGACACACGAAAGGCCGCACCTGTTCACCACGCCGCGCATGGTGGCCAAGCGGCAGAAGAACCGGGTGTATTTCGACCACCTGCAGATCGGCAAATCGAAGACGATTGCAGCGCCCTATGTGCTGCGGGCGTACGAAGGAGCCCCGGTGGCGACGCCGCTGGAGTGGGCGGAGGTGGTCCCCGGCCTGCACCCCAAACAGTTCCACATTCACAACGCCCGGGAGCGATTCCGCCGGAAAGGCGATCTGTTCCTGGCCGATTTACAACCGGGACAGAGCATTGTGCTGGAGCGTCCGCAGAACTTGTACGAGGCACTGGGCCATCTGGAAAAGCTGTTCCGGTAGTAACCACTCGGTGAGCCGGCGGAACCGGAGCCAAACAGGGCGTGTATCTGACGAGGCGCGGAGACGCGGAGGAAGGAACGCGGAGAAAGACGGGTTGAGCTCACCTTCGGAATACCTGCGCTTGAAACCCATAGAGCCGCGTGCCCGGAGCGCCGTATGCCCGTGGCTCGAGACCCGCTTTCCTGAACAGGAGGTCGACGAATCTCGTGGCAGTCCAACCGCGGTCAACAACTTGAGGCAGCAGGAGGGCGGAGTGGGCGCCACACTCCACGTAAGCGCCGTCCCTGCCAATCCGAATCGCGTCAATCCCGCGGACCAGTTTCATAGGCGTGAGCACGGAGATTTCGATTTCCGCGTCCCCCGGAATGCCCGCGGCCGGCGGGCGGCGCGGATCATGCAGAGCGGCGGCAAGCGTCATCTCCGGGACTGCGTCGGAAAGCGGCAATGGGCGGCGCACGCGTCCGACGCACCCCAGCAGGCGCCCTGCATTATGGATACTGACGAAGACAGGCACGCGCCTCGCCAAAGCCGGCAGGCTTTGGGGCGGCACGGGCGTAGGCCTGCCGGTTTCGCCCAGATGGCGGAGCGTGGCCCGCGCGCTCCGCAGGAGTTCGCTCCGCTCCGCCTCGTTCAGCTCAAATGAGCTCCGATGAAAGAACCCGAGCGCCGAATAACTGACGCTTTCGTGGAAGTCGCCAGTCATTTCTCCGGAGGTCTGATAATCCATCTCCTGCTGGAAAATATCTTCGCCGTCGATCAGCGAGAGCGTGTGCAACAACAACGCTATGGGTTGGCTGCCGCAAGCCGTAGCGCCGGATTGGCTCAGCTTCTCTAGAAACAGTGCACTGTCCACGCCGCACGCCGCATCGATCACGGAGCGGTCCAGTTCTCTCAGGCGAGCGGCGATCTGGCGGTCCACGGGAAAGGGCACGTAGTGGAAACCGCGGCCGTAATGAGTCAGGTCGGAACTGGCCACAAGGACGTCTCCCGGATGCCACGTGCGCGCCAGCACCTCGGCACAACGCGCGAACCTTGGGTCCGTCGAGGGCGATGTCGCCCAGCGGAGTTCGATTGCTGTGCACGTCTGGAATAACGATGCCTGGCCTGCCCCCACGATGACTGAACCCGAGAATGAAAACGCGCGCCGGCTTGACGGCCTGCACATGCCGGTACGCGCAGGCCGCAACAGTCCCCGAAAAGCTGGGAGCCGCAGGAGGAGCGACGAGCGCCAGCGCGCGGGGAAGGACGTGCGGACCGTTTCTGTGGCGCAAATCTTCGAAGACTTCATCCAGGAGTGCGTTCAGCTTGCTCTCCTGGCTGGGATTCCAGGATCCGCTGTAGGGCGAAATGTGCGCAGCGCTCATACCCTCAACCGCAGTGACCGTGAATCAGCAAATCGGCAGGCGAGACCGGCCCGGAATCGATGCGCCAAAGGCCGGGAATGCGCAATCCGCAAACCGGGCAACAGCCGTTGCCTGTAATACGGTTGCCAATTACGCGAAAGCCGCGCCGTTCAATCAGCAGAGCGCGACAGCCAGGGCACCGGGTGTTTTCCAGATCGGCCAGCTGGCCATCGAGGTTTCCTGCGTACACGTATCGCAATCCGGCATCGCGCCCGATTGAAGCCGCACGCAGCAGCGCCGCGGCGCCAGTGTCTTCCGGACCGGTCATTTTGTAACTCTTGTGGAACGCGGTAACGTGCCACGGAATATTCGGCGAGATGCCCGCCAGGAAACCGGCGAGCGCATGTAATTCCTGCGAGGAGTCATTGAAGCCCGGCACAATCAAGGTGACCACCTCCAGCCAGAAGCCCATGCCGTGAATGGCCGCAATGGAGTCAAGCACGGGCTTCAGCCGGCCACCCAGTTGGTGGTAGCGGCCGTCATCCAGGGTCTTCAGGTCAACCTTGAACAGATCCAGCCAGGGTCGCAGGTATGCGAGCACTTCGGGCGTGGCGTTCCCGTTGGACACAAAGCCCGTCGCCAGACCCGCGGCGCGCGCTTCACGGAATACGGCGCCTGCCCACTCGGTGGTGATCAACGGCTCGTTGTAGGTACTCACCACCGCCGCCGCCTTTCTCGCCAAGGCCAGCCGGACGATCTCCCCGGCGCTAATTTCCCGAAACTCCAGCGTCGAACGGATGTCGCGCAACGCTTGAGAACTCACCCAATTCTGGCAGTAGCCGCAATGAAGGCAGCACCCAAGCATGCCGAAACTGAGCGCCGTCGCACCCGGAAGAGCGTGGAAGAAGGGTTTCTTTTCGATGGGATCGCATTGCAGACCGGCGACATATCCATAGGGAACGCGCAAGGTTCCCTGGCGATTGAACCGGACACTGCACACACCGGCAAATCCGGGCGAAATCGGGCAGCGGTGTCCGCAGGCGAGGCACCGGATACGATTTCCCTCCAGCGACTCGTACAGTTCGCCCGGGCTTGTGTGATTCGAAAGGGCGTGCGCGAGCGTCATATCGCCGCCTACAATAATTCTAGCTCCGCTGATCTGAAATCTGGCGGCATCGGTCGTGTCGGTCACCGGCAACAGTTGCCCGCCGGGAAGCGGTGTTTTGGGCCTCCTGCCACGGGCTGCCAGTCTAGGAGAACCGCGTCCGCCGCCACAGCAGCAGACCGCAAACCAGCAGGAACACTAGCGTGGCTAAGCTCAGGATGGCTATCCACGTCAGGTTGACTGGGATTGGCGCACGCTCGGCGACCATTCCCAGCCGGACGAAGATACCCAGCGCCGCCAGGCCCACCAGGGACTCCCACCAGTGCCGGCGAGGCTTCTGCCGGGCCAACACATCTTCGCCTCGCATCGACGCTTCCAGTCGCCCCAACTCCATGCCGTAGCGTTTGCATTCGCGCTCCATCGCCTCCCGCCGCGCGCTGTGCTCGGACTGCGGCGCCTCCGCGGAGCAGATAGCCGCGGCGCCGGCGATCATCACGAGCGATCCCGCCAGCACCAGCGTCTGCGCCGTCGCCGTCTGTCCCGCCAGTTCGCCGAACACCAGCGCGCCCCAGGCCAGTCCCCACAACTGATTTGTGTTCGACAACGGAATGCCCCGGCTGATGCCGATATATTTCGCCGCGTACTGCTGGAACAAATCGCCCAGCACCCAGCAGAATCCGCCCAGGAACAACCAGAACATCACCGGCCGCACCCTGGTCAAATCCGCCATCACGCCGGAGTAGCCGCCGCCAAACACGAGCGCCAGCCCGAACACCGTCCCCAGTTCGCCGAACGTGAACACGGTGACGAACGACAGCGGGTTCATCCCGCTGATATAGGCTTTGCGGTATGGGATGTACATCGTTCCCCACAGCAGCCCCGCGCCCAGCGCCGCCAGAATCCCCAGCGCCGCCGTGCCCTGCGGCCCGTTGGCTGTGTGGTGAGTTGTGGCGTAGGCCAGCAAGCACGCCCCCGACACAATCCCCGCCGCACCTCCGAGCACTTTTAGCCATTGCTTCGCGCCGGAGTTCCTCAGCTCGTTGAACAGCAGCCAGCCCCAGAACAGACCCACCAGGCTGTTGGTGTTCCATAGAGGGAACGCGATGGAGAGGCCGACGTTGCGAATGGCAAACACCGTGAGCGTGTTGGCTACGGCCCACAGCATGCCGGCCAGAATGGCCCACACCAAAAGGTGCTTCTTCTCCTTCAGGTCGAGCCAGATATAGTCCGTGCCCTTCAGCAGCATGGGCACTGTCCAGCGGGCGACAAAGACGCCCGCCACCATGCCCAGGGAGATGATGAAGGGTGAAAAACCAGCCGTCACCAATTTGGTGGGCGCCTCCGCCGCCCCCAGCCAGGCGCCTGCCCCAAAGCCGCAGGAGACACCTAACCAGTGCAGCGTGCGGGCCGAAAGCTGCGTTGTCGAACCGGATGCGCTCTCCATCGCTCTATCTCACTGCCGCCAGCAGGCTGATGCCGATGGCCAGTACCACCACCGGCAGCCAGAAATGGCGATCGGTGAGAATTGCCTTCCACAAGGGCTGTTTCAACAAGACCTCCCACTGTCGACGCGGACGATGCGGCCTTGGCCGCGCGTCGAAGCTACCTCGCTATTCTAATCCGGAAGTCGGGCAGCTCAAAGTCCCTGGACCAGCCAGGTCGCGACGCGGCGCCGAGTATTGCCGGCTCCGCTCTTCTATAACGCCGTTGCCCGATCAAGAGTATCCATGCTGGCTGACCTCGCAGAAGGCGTTCCTGCTACACTCCAACCGGGGAACCACCCACATCGCCGACGACAACATCCAGCGAATCCCGATCGATTACTGCACCTGGTGAACTTCAGCGGGGAGATGACCCGTCCCATCTCCAAAGGACCCCATTCTCGGTGGTCTTGCCGAAACTGGAGTCCCTTCGGGAGGCCCGCTCGTCGTCCAGGTGGTGCAAACAGGTTTTCTCTTCGACCAGCCCCTCCAGCCTCTTCGGAGGCATGACAATCGTTCACGATAGCGGCATAATGAGGTTCTGAATGCTGTTTATAGAGCGGTCCGCCGGTTGCGGGCGCTCCCCGCGGCACGGCGGCGCGCGAGTTTCGGGAGGGTTTGCGGCCCAGCCTCGACAACGGCCGGCACCCGGGCACAGCGGCTATGACTTGTGTGTCCCGCACGTGGCCCTGAACATTGGAGAAGTGTTGTCAGGAGAGCTATGCAGCTAAGCGATCCACATAAACGGCCGCGATCTACCGCGACCACCCCATCCAGATTCCGTCATTGGGCGCAGTTCTACCGTCTGTTCTCCTCCCTGTTCGTCGGGGCAGTCGCTATCTCGCTGACGAACTGCCACCAACCTCAGTCCGTGGGCGGGACCCCTGCGCCCGCGCCCCCGGATGTCGAGGTGGCTCAAGTTGCGTCGCGCGACGTGCCGATTGTCAAGGAATGGATTGCCACGCTCGACGGCCGGGTGAATGCCGAAATCCGCGGACAGGTGACCGGCTATCTGCTCCGTCAGGTCTACCGGGAGGGATCGTTTGTCCGGCAGGGCGACCCGCTGTTCGAAGTCGACGCGAGGCCGTTTGAGGCAGCGTCGAATGAGGCCAAGGGCAGGCTGGCACAGGCCGAGAGCAGCGTGCAGCAGGCCGCGGGGAACCTGGCGCAGAACAATGCCAGGCTCGGCAAAGCGGAACTCGATGTCAAGCGCTACACGCCGCTGGCAAAAACCAGGGCGATCAGCCAGGAGGAAATGGACAACGCCCTGCAAAGCCGCCTGGAGGCCCAAGCCGCGGTGGAAGCATCGCGGGCGGCCGTCGAGACGGCGAAAGCCTCCGTTGCCGCGGCCAGGGCGGCGGTGTACGACGCCGAGGTGAAACTGGGATTCACCAGGATCGCCTCGCCGATCGATGGCATCGCCGGGTTGGCCAGGGTCCAGGTGGGCGACCTTGTGTTGCCCGCCGGCGTCCCACTGACCACCGTCTCCACGGTAGATCCGATCAAGGCGTACTTCACCATCAGCGAGCAGGAATACCTGGCCCAGCAGCGCCTGGGTGGACCGGACAAGTGGGCCAGAAACCTCGAGTTGGTGTTGGCGGACGGCTCCGTGTTCAACAACAAGGGCGCGTTCTTCATGGCGGACCGCCAGGTGGACGTGGGCACGGGCGCGCTGCGCATTGCGGCGCTGTTCCCAAACCCGGGGAATGTTCTGCGGCCCGGCCAGTTCGGACGCGTGCGGGCGGTGATGGGCGTGCGCAAGGATGCGGCGGTGGTGGCGCAACGCGCCGTGACCGAACTGCAAGGCTCCTATCAGGTTGCCGTGGTAGGCGACGACAACAAGGTGGCCATCCGCAGCGTACGGATGGCCGAACGCACGGGCAGTATGTGGATCGTGGAAGAGGGCCTGCGGCCCGGCGAGCGGGTGATCGTGGAAGGTCTGCAAAAAGTGCGTAGCGGCGTTGTGGTGAATCCCAAGATGGCTGCGGCGGGTGCGGCCGGGAAGTAGGCGGCATGTCCAGGTTCTTCATTAACCGGCCGATCGTGGCGATGGTGATCGCCATTCTCACCGTGATCTTGGGCGCGATCTCCGTGGTTTCGCTGCCCGTGGCGCAGTTCCCGGACATCGTGCCGCCGGAGGTCACCATCGGCGCCACCTACCTTGGCGCGGATGCGCAGACCATCGAGCAGTCCGTGG
>JAPKZC010000415.1:4504-6365 GCA_026394025.1 Candidatus Solibacter sp. | reverse complement strand
GGGTTGAGCATCTATCACTTCGACATTAAGCCCGCAAACATACTGATTCCAGGAAAAGGCGAAAAGAAGGCGATGTTGACGGACATGGGTTCGTGTATTCACGCTGGACAATCAGTTCTGAACAACACCTTGCGGGTGCATTTTACTTGGACCTACGCTCACCCGGATCTACGTGACCTACTACGCGACCTCACCGGAATAAGCGGCGGAGGCTTAAAGGTCTCGGCCGAAGTAAGCAGTGTCGGTTTGGCAAAATATGATCTGTACGCGTTTGGTAAGACGATCCAAGAGGCACTCGGGATCTTGGACGAAGAATTTGGTGAACGCTGCTACTCCTCATATACATTCAGGTTTCTTCATCTGATAGCATGCCTGCTGCTCGACGGCAACAATGCCCCGACGACTAGACCCAACCCCCGCCAACGAGTGTCTCTGCAAGACGGCCGCCGGTTTGTCAACGACACAGCACTGCACTATCCACTGGCAGTTTATTCCGAACACAAGATCACCACAGCCAAAGAACTGATTGAACGGCTTCAGCGCTTCAGCAGGCAATACTCTTGGAATTTCGCCGTCCCCGAATTGGATGCATGGCAGCCCGACAGTATCAATACCGGCACATCGCGACTCGCTCCGTTCACAAAGCGCGTCGCTGCCGTTTTCACACATCCGGCAGTCCGCCGCCTGAGATTAGAGCCGCAGCTTGGGTGGATCAAGGAAATCTATCCGTCAGCCACCCACACTCGCTGGGCGCACACTCTTGGAGTCTTTTCCTCCTTAGTGGCGATATACAACGCTCTCCTGGCAGATCCCGATGTGCCCACGTTTCGGATTCTGGCTGATGCCAGAGACATTGAGCACGCCTTCGTCGCAGCGATTCTTCACGATGTGGGGCAGACCGCGTTTGGGCATGACTTCGAGAGTGCCAGTTGTTTTCCAGCACACGAGAAGTTTGTTCCGCGGCTACTCGATGAGACCCTTTGGGGTACGCCAACACTGCGAGAGACAGTTACGAAGTACTGGCCAGCCGTAGAACTCGGACGCGTTCTCGCCATCCTCGGGTCGGGGGCGTCCGCCCTAGTACGACCGATCGACGGAATTGCACGTGATTCGATTAATGGTCCGATTGATGCAGATAAACTTGACTATCTCGTGAGAGACAGCATCGCGTGTTCCGTGCCTTATGGGCACGGCATGGACACTGATAGGCTGCTACGGGCACTGACTGTCGCCGCAACGGAAAAGTTGGGCACTTCTCGCCTTACCCTAGCATACAAAGCGAAGGGTCGCCCCGCAATTGAATCCATGCTCTTCGCTCGTTACCAGATGTACGGCGCGGTTTATTGGCATCACACGTTTCGATGCATCCAGGCGATGTTTGTCCATGCAGTAATTGGTACGTTCGATGGCTTTCAGGACGGCACGAAGTCCTTTGGCTCGTTTCTCCTAAGCACCGCGGATTTGGAAACGCTGTTTTATAAGCGTGTGATCTGCGGTGCAGACTGGGCCGAAATACACCTGGGTAGTGACAAGAAACGCCGGCCTGTACCAAGAGCTCCAGCAGCACCTGCATTGGTTGCTGGGGAACGAGCACTTGAGTTTGTTTGGCGATTCGCGCCAGTGCGTTATCGCAACCTTCTGATGCGCCTAGCCTCGAGGAACTTGTTCCGCCGCGTCTTCGAAATGCGTCTTGGTGAATTGAATGAGAGAGGAGACTATTCGGCATTGCTCAGCGAGTTTCTCGCGCTCGACCGAAACAAGGCGGCGCTCAAACTCCAGGGGCTATTGATCACCAAAATCGACGGTGAGATGAGACAACGAGCACGGCCCACGACATCGCTTGCGGAGAACTCAGCTCGGA
>JAPKZC010000415.1:0-4495 GCA_026394025.1 Candidatus Solibacter sp. | reverse complement strand
TTGACTTTCCCGTCAGGGGTCTTCCGAACGAGGAGAACCTGCCTTCCGAGATGGGCGACCCCCACCGAAAGTACTTTCCACTGCCGGACCTCGCTCTGGCGGGAGATTCGAATGCCTTTTACGGTGTACGCAGGCTTCAAACGCAAATTGCGGCCGTCCGAGTCTTTTCTGCGCCAGAGTTGCATGAGTTAATAATTCGGTATCTTTCACATGAAGACGTCCGCGCATGCGTCGGTGAGGTGTTGGCTCGAGTAAAGTAACGTGTGGGTGTTTGTTTCAAGTGCCAGACTGGTGAATTCCTCTTGCCGAATTGCGGGATTCCGCGGTGGTCACCTAAGCTGTCGGTCGGAATTTCGGACTTTTGTCGTCAATTGTCGTGAAACGGCCAACTGGGAAGCTTGGGCCAACCACCATGGGTGTGGATAGGTATCGGAAGGCGGCCAGCGTCCGGCGCGGGCCGCCGCTCGACGGCTGCTTCTTCGATAACTTCTTCACCACGCAATCCTGGCTGAAGGCGGACATCTACGCAGCAACGCCGTCCACCTCGACGCCACCGAGGACGGCGTGGAAGACGATCCGGCGTGGCTCGATGCCGCGTGGCACGACGGCGTCTATCGCGAATTGAACGATTGGCGCCGGCTGATGCCGTATGCCCTGGCTTCGGGACACTTGCCGCGGCCGCCGCACGCAGCCCGAATTTGCCGGTGTCCTCAACGGCGATAGCATTGGCTTCCTGGCGCCTCAAACGGCCGACGGTAGCGTCGCCTTGGCGAACTTCTGGGCAGCCTATCAGAACTGGTGGACCATCGGGCGGCAACCGGTGATCACCATGGTGGAGGGAGCGCCGCCGTTCCAGGTCGGCTACGGATACGACTACGATCCGCTGAGCAAGGTCCCACCATCCACGCTGAAATTCGCGCGGCCCTACTATCCCTACGTGCGCTACGCGCTCACCTTCACGCTGCCCAACGACGGCTATTTCGGCTACGAGTTCGGCGATACCTTTCACGGCAACGACTGGTGGTACGACGAGCTGGTTTTCGACCTCGGCTATCCGCGCGGCCCGGCCCGTCGCGGGGTATCGGGCGACGCCTCCCTCTCGAATCTACTGGAGAACGGCGGCTTCGAATCGACCCTCGAGAATACCTGGTACATGGTGCTCGTCAACAGCCCGAACGCGGCGGCGGCCGTGCAGCGCGATACCAGCGCGCATGTGGAGGGCGCGGCGTCGGCCCACATCACGGTCACTGCCGCGGATGGCACGGATTTGGCACGTTGACTTAGAGCAGCGAAACCGGAAGTTGACCTTGGGCGTTAGCTACGACTTGACCTTCTGGGCGAAGGCGGACGCACCGCGCTCCATCGCCGTGAGTTCGCAGAAAAGCAGCCCCGATTGGCGCAACTACGGCCTGTCGGCGAGCGTCGGTATCGGCACGGATTGGAAGCAGTACACGGTGACCTTCGAAGCCAACGAGACCGTCTCCGACGCTCGAATCGAGTTCTTCGTGGGCGCGCATTGCGGCGAGGTCTGGCTGGACGACGTGCGTCTGGCGGAGCATCCCGCCGTGTTCAACGGCACGCGCAAGCCGCGGACCATCGCCGTCGGGCGGGGATACCGGCGCCTCACCGGCACCCAGGCGCCGCTTCACGAGTACATTCTGGATGACGCCGAGCAGGAGTTCTCCAGTTCCCCGGAATGGGCACTGGCGCATTACGACAGCGGCACGTGGATGGCGGCCGGGCCGTTCTACGACACCTGGGGACCGGGTTGCCACAAGCTCGATGGCGCCACCGGCTCGGCGCAGTGGAACCTCGCGCTGCGCTCTGACGGCGACTACACCATCGACGCCTGGTGGCCGGCGGCCCCCGGCCCCCGCAAGCTCCGGCTGGAGCCGGAAGGTCGTTTACGAAATCGTGGCGGCAGGCCAGGTCGTGGCCTCTGCTACTTTCGACCAGAGTACCGGCGGCGATCAGTGGCACTCCATCGCCACCGTGCCTCTCAGGGTGGCGGATGCGCCTATCGTCCGCGTGCGCAATGAAGGCGCCGACACCGCCATCGCCCTGCACGTGCGCTCGGCGGCCCGCTATAACATCTCGCCCGCAGCCTCGGTGACGCTCGAACCCATGGATGGCATCGCGCTGCAAAGAGCCGGGCTCGGACGACGCCCGCCACGATAGCGCGAGAACGGAACTCCGCCGAGCACGCCCTGCCCATGTGTCCTCCGATTCAAAACAAGTTGACGCTACGTGTAGTAATCCGTACATTAAGTTATGCAGTGGCTGTTATTATGGACGTTAGACATGAGTCAACGCAGATCTCCTTCGGCAATACCGGTACCTGTGGCACGTGCACTTCGAAAGCTCGGGCACGACATTCGTGATGCGCGGCGGCGTCGGCGCATTCCGGTCGCGATCCTGGCGGAACGGGCTTCTGTCAGCCGGACGACCCTGAACAAGGCGGAGAAAGGGGAACCCGGCGTTTCGCTCGGTACCTACGCCACTATTCTATTCGCGCTAGGAATGGTCGATCGGCTCGCCGACGTGGCCGACCCCCGGAACGATGCGCTGGGCCTGGCCCTGGAAGAGGAGAACCTACCGAAACGCATTCGGCTCCGTCGCCGGCAGGAACCCGTCAAGCCGAAAATCAGGGGTGGGGTGTGATGGAGAAGGGTGGGGCGGCTGTGGGCGCGGATGCGCAGGGACAGGGAGAGCGCCACCTTTGAATACGACAAGAGTTGGCTCGCTCACCCCGAGCGTTTCTCCCTCGAACCGGCCCTCAAGTTAGGACCGGGTCCATTTCACGCGCCATCCGCCAAACCGCTTTTCGGCGCTATCGGCGACTCCGCCCCTGATCGGTGGGGACGGGTATTGATGCGACGCGCCGAGCGCCGGCGCGCCGAGCACCAGCGACAGGCACCGCGTTCCCTCAGGGAAACAGACTATCTGCTCATGGTGGACGATGAAGCGCGCCAGGGCTCGCTCCGTTTTGCCGAGCGGGAAGGGGGACCGTTTCTAGCTGGGTACAACGCTGCGAAGGTCCCGCCCTTAGTAGAACTGCCGCGACTGCTTTCGGCCTCCGAGCATGTCTTGAGCGACACCGACACCGACGAGGATTTGCGCCTGCTGCTCGCTCCCGGCTCATCGCTCGGCGGCGCCCGACCGAAAGCTTCGGTCCGGGACCGCGACGGCCATCTCGCGATTGCCAAGTTTCCCAAGCGTGGGGACGAAGTGAACACGGTACTCTGGGAGGCCGTGGCCCTGACACTCGCGGCGAAGGCCTGTATCACGGTGCCCGCATGGCGGCTCGAAGCTGTCGCCGGCAAGCCCGTTATCCTGCTGCGCCGTTTCGACCGAGAGCATGGCACGCGCCTACCATTCCTGTCGGCTATGAGCATGCTCGACGCCCAGGACAACGAGCCGCGGAGTTACCTGGAATTCGTCGATGTCCTCCGCCAGCATGGCGCGGCGCCGAAGGAAGACATGCACGCGCTGTGGCGGCGGATTGTATTCAGCATCCTGATTTCGAATACGGACGACCATCTGCGCAATCACGGCTTTCTATGGGCGGGCCCGACGGGGTGGCGGCTGTCCCCGGCATACGACCTCAACCCAGTTCCCACCGATATCAAGCCTAGGGTTCTGTCCACATCGATCGATCTCGACAACGGCACTGCCTCTTTGAAATTGGCGCTGGAAGTCGCCAGCTATTTTGAATTGGGCGAGGCCGAAGCCCGCAGGATCGCAGGGCAAACGGGCCAGGCGGTTGCGACTTGGCGGAAGTACTCAGCGAAGCTTGGCCTCACTTCGACCGAGATCGACCGGATGGCATCCGCGTTCGAGCATGAAGATCTCCAGGCCGCGCTAGCCCTCTATTCACCGGCACGTAGGTAGACTTCCACAGCCGCAGTTCCTTGACCAGCGCCGTAGCTGCGCTCTCCAGAAGTGACCCTCCGCCGCGATTTTGCGGGCCCCTTGACTCACGTTAGCATAAGGTGCATACTGTGCATAAGGAGCAGTCGAAGAATCTCAAGTGAATGGCAACCTTATGGACGAATCCAAATACCTCAGCCCTGAAGAAGTCGGGAAAATGTTTCGCGCGTCGAAATGGACCGTCCGTCGCTGGGTCGAGGCCGGTCGTCTCCCCGCGGTCCGGGTCGGCCGTCGCCTGCTGATCCCGGCCGAGGCTGTCAAACAACTAGTGACGAAGCAGCTCAACCCAGGCGAGCTTAAGGAACTATCGTATGTCACGCAGAAGGTCGTCAGAGGACCATGGGTCCGGTACGACTATTTCGAGAATGCTTTTGACCCAGCCGAACTCAGTAAACTCTCCAGTATCCTGATCGCGGCGCTCAAGGCGGGCGGGTGGCCCTACGACACCTTCCCGTTAAAGGAAGAAGGCGTGAAGCAGATCATCCTTGGGGAGAAGACGGCGCTACCCGCAATCTGGCGCTACCTGTGCGACGGGATTGAAACCCTATCAGCCCAAGCGTCGGCG
>JAPKZC010001070.1 GCA_026394025.1 Candidatus Solibacter sp. | reverse complement strand
GACCACGCGAAGGCTCTTCACGGCGCCACGCCGGACGTCCTTCATGTGCGTGCCTTGATAGACATCCTGCACATAAAAGCACCCCTCGGTGCTGGCAAAATCACGGCGCGACGCGATCAGCGGAGGCCGCGGGCGCTGCTTCAGCGGCATCGCATCGTAACAGCCGCGGCCCTCGACGTGCAGGAGGATTTCATTGCCGAAAGTGTCCACGAGGAAGATACCCATCTCCGAGCCGCGGCCGGTCATGCGCGAGCAGAGAAAATACTTATCGCTGAGCGGATAGGGATCGGCGTATTTGTATTTCGCGTCGAGCGAGTTGTCGCAATCGAATCCGCCGCCTGTGCGCACGTGGCTGGCGGCCTGCGGCGGCCAGGTGCGGACCACACTGCCGCGGCCATCCACCCCTAGCCGGCGATCGATGATCGCCATCGCCCCCCAGAGATGGTCGTGGTGCGGCCCGAAGATGCAGACTACCTGCTCGGTGCCGGGCACTTGGCGCGGCGTGTAAGCTGCTCCGGGCACAGCCGTATTGTTGCCCCAGTAGATCGAGTGGTTTGCCCCATCGGGAGTTGTCGTCCACAGTCCGTGCGCGTCCCCGAAGTTACGGTCCACATATTCCCAACGGGCATAGAGGATGCGGCCATCCTCCATCAACGAAGCCTGGTTGTTAAAGAGGTTGTTGCGCTCCAGTTGGTGAATGTTCGCCCCGTCGCCCTCCATGCGGTAGAGGTTGGCGGCGATATCCTGGCTGCACTGGTTGTACTTAGGCTCTCGTGTGGATGAGAACAGGATGCTGTCGTCGGGCAAATAGATCGGGTCGAAGTCGCACACCCCCGGGGCGCTGGTCAATTGCCGTAGTTCAGAGCCATCGGCATTGACCTCCCACAGATGCCAGTCCTCTCCCACATTGCGGCGCAGAGCAAAGACGATCTTCTTTCCGCTGAAATGCACATCTGGGTCGCGGGCGATGCCTCCCGGCACATCCAGAACCATCCGCGTCTCGCCTCCCTTGCCGAAATCGATCAGCTTCATCGCGCCGCCCCCCTCGAAGTCGCGGGTGTTCGCCTCGTCGGTATGAAACAAGGTGTCGATCGCGTGGTAGCTGCTCCGGTATTGCGGGCGGACGATGTAAAGGATCGGCTGGCCGCTGACCAACGGATTGGCGATGAGCGCTTCGCGCTGCAACGCGGCGAATTGAGTGCGCGCTTCGAGGTCGGTGATCTCCTGCAGGCGCGGCTCCAGTTCTTTCAGTTTGGCCAGAAACGCGTGACCGCGAGGATAGCGATCCCCGAAGGTCGTAATCATATCCTCCACCGCGCTGCGCAGGCCGGCCGGTTGATCCGCGGAGATAGCCGCGCTGACTGCCGCCAGAATCGGCTTGCGCCGGGCAAAATGCTCCGCGGTCGCTGCGGCATCCAGGTTCCCGCGCGCTCGGAAATCATCGAACGTGACATGGCCCCAACCCTCGGTGCTGGCATCGACGATGCGCAGGAAGACCTTTTGCCCAACAAGCTGCGGGGCCGACCATTCCACCCGGTGCATGATCTCCGTCTGCCGTCCGCGCGCCTTCAGGACCTCCCGGCCTGCTTCGGTGCACAGGGCGACATAGACGGTCTCCATTTGCCCGCCTCCGACCAGGGACGACATCTCCGACCAGGAACGACATTTCGGGCTCTGCCAGCACGAACACCGGCGACTCCAGGACGCCGGTCATCGCGTCGTTGGACGCATCGACCTTCCGCTCCACGGTGGAGAGGTAGAACCGGCCCTGCTTCTTATAGCGGTTCTGCGGAATCTCGGCGTAAACGTTATGAAAGACCTCGCGGCTGGAAACCGGGTTCTCGAACTCGCCTTCGACCACCCGCCACTGCTGCAGGTCGCCCGTCTCGAAATCGAAGTGCACTTCGGCCGGCTGGTTGCCTGTATCCCCCAGGGCCGATGCGGCACTAAGGCAGAGCGACAGAATCATTGCGGGCATGAAAGCCAACCGGCACACCGGGCGGTTGCTACGTCCGCCAGCAAAGAAATTCATAGGGTCACGTTCTAACGGGCAGGCCTGCGGAGGGCAAG
>JAPKZC010001136.1:4283-12706 GCA_026394025.1 Candidatus Solibacter sp. | reverse complement strand
GCCGTAGCCGCCTTCGTAAAACTTCTCCAGATTGCGCAGTATGATCATGAGTTTCCTATTCGTGCCGCAGGGCGATCACCGGATTGAGCGCCATCGCCCGGCGCGAGGGCAGATAGCTGGCGGCGAGAGCGACCGCTGCCAGTAAAACCGAAATCACCGTGTATGTCCAGCCGTCGGTCGGGTTGACGCCGAAAAGCATCGTGCCCATCCAACGCGTCACCAGACTGGCCCCCAGCAGGCCCGCCACAATGCCATAGACGGCCAGGCGCACGCCTTGTCCCAGAACCAGCCGGAGCACGTCCGCGGGCTGCGCGCCCAGCGCCATCCGGATGCCGATCTCGTTGGTGCGCTGGCTGACGTCGTAGGAGATCACTCCGTAGATACCCACCGCGGCCAGCACGAACGCTACGCCCGCGAAGCACACCAGCAGCGCGGTATTGAAGCGCGCTCCGGCCACCGCCAGATTGACTACTTCCTCCATCGTCCGAACGTCCGCCACCAGCTGATCCGGGTCGAGTTGATGCACCTCACGGGTCACGGCCGAGGCCAACGACATGGGTAGCGCCGCCGTGCGCACCACCAGATGGTAGATGGTGGGCCATTCCTCGCCATCCACGCGCACCGGCTTCACGTCGCCCACCACGCCCACGATTTCCGCCACGCGCCCCCCTGTCTGATCGATCGCGATGCGCCCGCCGATGGCGCTGCCACCCGGCCAGAAGCGCCGGACCAGGGTCTGGTTGACCACCACCACCGCCGCCGATTGGGCCGTATCGGAATCGGCCAGGGCGCGCCCCGCCAACACCGGAATCCCCATGACGCCGAAATACGCCGGCGTGACCGAACGTAAGAGCCCCATCGGTCGCTGCTCCGTGCTCGGAGCGGGGCGCCCCTCCACGGCGAAAAGCGAACCCACGTCCAGGCCGGTCAGGGGCAACGCGTTCACCGCGCCCACCGCCCGCACGCCCGGCAGCATGGCGACACGGTCCGATACCTGCCGGAAGAACGCGATCCGCCGGTCGGGCGCGGCATTCCGCCCCCCGGCCAACGGGACGCGGACGGTCAGCACGCCCGCCGCCTGAAAACCTGGGTCCACGCTGCGCAGCCCGATGAAGCTCCGCATCAGCAGGCCGGCGGCAATCAGCACCACCATCGCCAGCGCCACCTCTGTGATCGCCAGGATATTGCGCAGGCGGCGTCCCGCGCGTCCGGCGGTGCCGGCGCGGCCGCCTTCGTTCAGGGCCGCGCCCAGGCTGGTTCCCGAACCCTGCATGGCGGGCGCCAGGCCGAACAGAATCCCCGTCGCCAGCGAAACCGCCAGGGCAAACCCAAACAGACGGAAATCGATCATAGCCTCCGCCAATCGCGGAACGCTGGCCGGCCCGGCGTGCGCCAGGAAGTAGATTGCCCCCGCGGCCAGCAACAAGCCCAAGGCGCCGCCTCCCAGGGCCAGCAGGACGCTTTCCGTCAGCAACTGCGTGAGGATGCGCACGCGGCCCGCTCCCAGCGCGGAACGCAGAGCGATCTCTTTGCCGCGGGTTGCACTGCGCGCTAGAAGCAGGTCCGCCACGTTCACGCACGCCATCAGCAGCAGGCATCCCACGGCCGCCATTAGCACCCATAGCCCTTGCCGCACGCCTCCCACCAGCTCGTCGCCGAGTACGAATACCGACGGGCGCCAGCCTTTATTCAGCGGCGGCATGGCTTGCTCCAACTGTGCGCCCACCGAATCCAGCTCGGCCCGCACCTGGTCCAGAGAGCCGCGGCGGCGCGCAATCACCGTCAGGAAGCGGCTGTTGGCGGTGCGCGCATCGCTCGGGTTCAGGCCGAGCGGAATGAATACGTCGACTCCCGGCTCGATCACCGCGAAACTCGGCGGCAAGACGCCTACCACCGTATACGGCTGGTCGCGCAGGCGGATCGTCTTGCCCGCGATGCCCCGGTCGCCGGCGAAGCGGCGTTGCCACAACGAGTGGCTCAGCAGCACATAGCTGGCGCGCCCCGGCTGGTCTTCCTCGGGCCGGAACGTGCGCCCTACCCTCGCCTCCACGCCCAGCAGGGGGAACAGGTTGGCGGAGACGCGCTCACTCTTGAGTTCCTCCGAAGGAATTTGTCCATTGGGGCCGCCGGTGAGGCTGAGGCGCGCCTCCTGCACTGCCGCCATCTGCTCCACCGCGCGGCTCTGCTTTTGCCACGCCAGGAAATTGGCCGGCGCGACGAACATCCTATAGCGATTCTGCGCGGGGTTTTTCTCCCAAATCACCAGCAGACGCTCCGCATCGTGAAACGGCAATGGCTTGAGGAGCACCGTGTCCACAACGCTGAAAATAGCCGTGGCGGCGCCCATCCCCAGCGCCAGGGTAAGTATTGCAACCGTGGTGAACGCCGGGGCTTTCCCCAACAGCCGAATTCCATAGCGCAGATCCTGCGCCGAAAAGTACATGGCATGTCAGGTTAGCAGAAAGCGTACTGGCAGGGACAGGACCACTGGAGCTTACCACTCTCCCCGGCTGCCGATGTTCACGAAATCGGATGCACCGAACGCCGGTTCCAGTTCGAGTGGATTGAAATCCCGCCGTTGACGTTGTGCACCCGCACCTGCGTGCCGCCGCCGTTCACCGCGGCCTCGAGACGGTGGCCGCCCGGAGCCCTCCAGGCACGTCCGAAATCGGCATCAATCCCGCCACTGCGGTTGTGCGCGCTCACATGCGCGCCGGCGCCCGAGGGCAGCGATACCTTGATCGGCCCGTTGACGGAGCTGAGTGAGATCGGGTTGCACTTGCTGATCCGTTCGAACCCCGCATCCAGGAAACCGTTCACCGTGGAGAGGTCCACCTGCCCTTCCATTCTCTCAGCCTTGATGCTGCCGTTGACCGAGGATGCCTTTACCGGGCCGGTCATCCCGCTCAGCGAAAGCCCGCCGTTGACCAACTTCACGTTCTCCAGATTGGCGCCGCGCGGCACCATGATACGGTACTCCACGCTGGCCGGATGCCCGGCATCCCCACCCGTATACTGGGTGCGGATGGAAACCATGCCGGACGAGGTGTCCACTATGATCTGGGCATCGTTCAAGCGGCCGGCGTCGGTGGAATGCTTGGTGGCCACAACCAGCACTTCGTCGCGATCCCATGCCGTGATCTGGACGTCTCCGTAGAGATTGTGGATCGCCACCCGCCCGTTGGGAGCTAGCTGGTAGCTCGCGCGAAACTCGCCACGCGGAACCCCGATCACCGTGGCATTCAAACCGCCGGCCACCAGGGCCAACAGCAGTACACTCGTTCCCCGGACTATTGCAGTCATCGTGCCCCCTCTGCATTCAGCGACGGCCGCTGAGCTCAGTTCTTAGCCGATTCGATGTTTTCTTCCACCACCCGGCCGTCGAACAACCGTACTTGGCGGTCGGCGAAGTTCGCATACCGCGGATCGTGCGTAACCATACATATGGTCGAACCCGCGAGGTGCAACTCGCGCAGCAGGCTCATCACCGCCTCGCCGTTGGCCGAATCCAGGTTCCCCGTGGGCTCGTCGGCAAGCAGGATCAGCGGGTCGCCACTCAAGGCGCGAGCCACCGCCACGCGCTGCTGCTGGCCGCCCGAAAGTTGCGACGGGTAGTGCTTCATGCGGTGCGACATCCCCACCCGCTCCAGGCTCTCCTGCACGCGCCGCTTGCGCTCCGCCCCCGGCATGCCCCGGTAAGTCAACGGCAGTTCCACGTTCTCATACACCGTAAGATCGCCGATCAGGTTGAAGGCCTGGAAGATAAAGCCGATCTCGCGGTTGCGGATGCGCGCCCGCTCGCTCAGCTTCAGGCCGGTAACCGGCTTCCCATTCAGATAGTAAGTGCCTTCCGTCGGCGTATGCAGCAGCCCGAGGATGGCAAGCAGAGTCGACTTTCCGCAGCCGGAAGGACCCGAAATCGACAGGTACTCGCCCTTCTTGACATCGAAGTGAATGCTCTGCAGGGCGTGAGTCTCCACTTCATCCGTTACGAATACCTTACTCACGGCGTCCAGTCGAATCAGCGGTTGCGAGCCGTTTTCCATTGTCATTTACCCCTTTTACGAAAGTCGAGAAACGTTAGTTCAACTTAATTCGGTCGTAACTGTCATAGGCCGACATATCCGAGAGAATCACTTGGTCTCCCACTTTGAGTCCGTCCTTGATTTCGATGGTGTTCACCGAACTACGCCCCAACGCCACCTTTACCTTGTTCGCGTACTTGCCGTCCGCCTCCAGTTTGAAGAGCTGAACCGTGCTCTCCTGCTGCCCGAAGACCGGCCGTCCCACGAACACCACATCATTCAGCCGCTCCAGTTCGATGGTGCCATCCACGCTCAGGTCCGGGCGCGCGCCCTGCGGCAAACCGTCCTTGCCCACCAGCAGCGCCACATCCACCGTCACCGTGCCGTTCAGAATTGAGGGATCGATACGCCCTACCCGGCCCTCAATTAGTCCATTACGCGTGTCGATCACCGCGCGTTGCCCTATTACGACGTCTTTTACCTGGGTCTCGGCAATCTTCAGCTCGGCTTTCAGCTTGGAGGCCTGCGCCACCTTGCCCAGCGGCGTCCCGGCAGCCACCTTCTGGCCCTCTTCCACCGGCGTCGGAAGCTGCTGCAACATGCCGTCGAAGCCGGCCCGCACCTTGAGCTGATCCACCTGACTCTTCTTCAGGTTGAACTGCCCGTGCAACTGATCCACTTTGACCTTGGCGGCGGCCAGTTGGGCCTCTTCGGCGGAGGAGTTGATCGAAATTCGCTTCTTCTCCAACTGTAGGCGGCTACCTAGTTGCTCCGCCTTTACGGCCGAAATCTTGGCATCTACCTCGCTGAACAGCCCCTCTTTAGCCAGCGCCGCGTCGCGGTCCCCCTGCAGTTTCGCGGTGTTGAAGTCCGCTCCCACCTGCGCCACGGTGGACTGCATATCCAGATTCGCCTTCTCCAACGTGACCTTCAGGTTGGCGTAGTCGGCTTCGGCCGCTTTCGTGGCGTATTCGGCGTTCAGTAGCTCGGTTTCGAGTTCCTGGCTGGTCAGGATCATGACCACCGAATCCACCTTTACCGGAGTGCCGGGACGGATCAGGATCCGCTGTACCCTGCCTTCGGTGGTGGCTGGAATCAGCATGGTCTGCTCCGGCACCAGCGTTCCCAGACCGCGGACTTCGCGCGTCATGGGGCCGCGCTTCACCGTATCCCGCCACACCACGGACAGATCCACCGAGGGCGCCGCCGGCTTCAACCGGCCCACCTTCACCCAGATACCGCCCACCGCCGCCACCACGACGGTACCGATCACAATCCGCCGGATCAGCCGCTTCTTGCCGGCGCCTTTACGTTGTATGTCCATTTGGGTTCCCGTGCCGTAAGGGCACGGCGCCTGCCAATCGCCGTTTAGCTTAACATGTGACGTTTCAGGCAGTAAGACGGATAGGCGGGAATCTGAGGTGTCCGCTTGTGGGACGGTTCGTACCGAAAGTGGGGCAGGCGCTTTCCCCCTGCCCCACCACAACTCTGCGCTACGGCTGGATCACGATGCCGCGCTCGTCCAGCAGCGAGCCAGTCTGCACCAGAAGGTTGATCAGGTTCTTGCGTACCTGGATGGCATTGCTGACTACCTGCGACTCCGCCTGGACCTTGCGGTCCTGCGCGTTGCTCACGTCGAGTTGCAGTCCGGTGCCCAACTCGTACTTCTTGTTGGCGGCGTCCAGGTTCTTCTCCGCGTAATCCAACGCAATCTTGGCTAGCTTCACCGACTCCCTGCTGGATTCCAGGTTGGTGATCGCATTCAGCACGGTCAAACGAATGGACTGCTGCGTGTTGCGCAACGTGAGCGCATCCTGCTTCTTGCGCACAATGGCGTCCGCCATATCGGCGGACGCGGCATGCGACCGGATGGGAAGCGTCAGCCTCAGCCCCATCTGGTAGGACGAAAACCCGAAGCCGAACATCTGGCTCAGCGCATCGGGCAAACCTCCGGGGATGCACGAACACGCCGCCGCGTCCGTTCACCGTGTAGTTACCGGTCAGGGCCAGGTTGGGAAGCAGCGCGTTCCGCGATTGCTGAATCGACAGATCGTCGATGTCCAGATTCTGCATCGCAGCCTTCAGATCCGGACGCGTCGAGGTGGCTAGTTGCACCATCTGCTCGCGGTCCACCGCCTCGGTGGTGCTCGCCACTTCAACTGTCTCGGTGAGCACGATGGCGAGTTTGCGGGCGTCGGGATCCAGGTCGGCGCCGATCTGCTTGCGCAGGGCGTCTTCCAGTTGCGCCAGCCGGAATCTCGCCTGCGCGACATCCAGCTTGCGGCTGGCCATCGTTTGCTCCGCCTGGTAGATGTCCAACGGCGAAAGCGCACCGAGTTCCAACTGCCTCTGCTGCAACTTCAGGAACTCGCCGGCGGTGTTCTCGGCGCTCATCGCCACCCGCAGGTTCTCGCGCGCCGAAACCACGTCCCAATAGGCGCTCTCGGCGGCGGAGATCAGGTTGATGAACTGGGTCTTTTGGTTATATTCACTGCCCCGCAAGCGGCTCTTAACCACCATCAGGCTCAGGTGGTTGACGTAGGAGCCGCGGTTCTGTAGTAAGGGCTGGGAAAATGCGATCGACAGGTTGCTCGAAAGCGCCGGGTTGTAGTTGTTGAACGTGCTGTTGCTGGTGGTCTTACTCCCCCCCCAGGACGCGGTGTAGCTGGTGCCGGTGGGCAGTACCTGGGTCACGTTCATGGTCAACGGCTGGTTCAACTGCTTCAGCGTCGTCGCTCCTTCCAGGACGCTGGTCGGCGGCGTCGTGGATCGCGTGGTCGTGAAGTTCGCCGTCGCCCTGGGGTCCCACGCTCCAAAAGCGCGCTGGATGGCGTTCTTGGGCGTCTCCAGGCTCAGCATCTGGATCTGGATGTCCGTGTTGTTGGCCACCACCAGCGACAGATAGTTCTTCAGCGACAGTTCGAGCTTGTCGCCGGCCACGAAATCCTTCAGCCGCACGGGGTCTTTGAGTTCGACCTTGGGCTGCGTCTTGGAGAACGTTTCGCGGAAATAGGCCGGCTTGGGAAACGACGACGTCTGCGCAAACGCGCCCGCCGCCAGTAGTATGCCTGTGGTAAAGGTTCTCAACTGCATATGCTTACTCGTAACGAATGGCCTCAATGGGATCCAGTTTCGCGGCCTGTACAGCCGGATATATTCCAAACAATAACCCGATGAATACGGAGACACCGAACGCCACCACGATGGATGACGTAGTCACCACCGTAGACCAGCCCGCCGCCGTCGCAATCACCCGCGACAACGTGAAGCCGAACGCGATGCCGATCAATCCACCGACAATCGAGATCAGCACCGCCTCCGTCAGAAACTGACGCACAATATCGCCCTGCCGTGCACCGATGGCGCGCCGGATACCGATTTCGCGGGTGCGCTCCAGCACCGTCGCCAGCATGATGTTCATAATGCCGATGCCGCCCACCAATAGCGAAATGCCCGCGATGCAGATCATCACGATCTCGAAGATGAACGACGTGCGGCGCCGCTCTTCCAGCAGGCCCGCCGGTACCACCACCGTGAAATCGCCCGCATCCTTGTGAGTCGCCACCAGGATGGCGCGCACCACGTTCGCCGTCTCGATGGAATCCACCCCCGGTCCCACCTTCATGTAGATGCCGTCGATTTCGTCCTTCAGGTAACTGGTGTTGTCCTCAAAGCGGCGCATCACGGTGTTGAGCGGTGCGATGATCAGGTTGTTCTTGTTCATCGCCTGCACACCTTCCACGTCCGTGTCGCTCGTGGCCTGCGGCGTCAGCACGCCCACCACCTGCAGCCAGGTGTCGTTGACTTTGACGTATTTGCCCACCGCGTTGTCGTACCCCAGCAGATTCACCTTGGTGGTTTCGCCCAGCACGCAAATCGGCGCCGATGCGCTGTTCTCTTCCTCCGTGAAAAACCGCCCCTGTACCATCTTGAGGCTGTTGATCTCCACGAAGTTCGGCAGCACCCCGATCAACTGCGGCTGCTCCTGGCTTGTCTTGGGCAGCAGTTTTTGCGGCTTGAAGCGCTTGCGCGGCGTAATCGCCACCAGACCCGGGACGTTCTCGGAAATCGCGCGAAAGTCGCGAAAGGAGAGCCCCGGGGAAACCGCGCGCACCGCCTGCAACTCGTTGCGATCTACGCTCTCGCGGGCTTCCACGATGATGTTGTTGACGCCCAGTTGGTCGATGAAGCTCATCATCTCTTTCTGCGCGCCGGCAGTGATCGAAAGCATGGCCACCACCGCGCCCACGCCGAAAATCATCCCGAGCATCGTCAGCAAGCTGCGCAGCTTATGCGCAAAAAGGCTTGCCATCCCCATCAACAGTTCGGGACCGATATTGGAAAGGCCCATGTCTATTTGCCCCCCCCCATGCCACCCATGGCATTGCCGGCCGTGGA
>JAPKZC010001136.1:0-4244 GCA_026394025.1 Candidatus Solibacter sp. | reverse complement strand
TCTCCGTTCTTCTTCTTGTCTGAGGTCGGATCCGCCATCGCCTCCATCTCACCCGCCTGCACGCCGCTGGAGATCACCATCATGGATTCGCTCTGCTTGACCAATTGCACCTGCCGCAACTGGAACTTGCCGTTCTTCTGCTGCACAAAGACCACATACTGGTCGTTCTTCCGGAACACCGCCTGCGCCGGAACGTGAATCACGTCGGGTAGCTTTTCCACTTGAATCTCGACATCGGCCAACAGCCCCGGCCGCAACAGCGCCGCAACCTGCGAGTCCTGCTCGGGAGGCAAGGGCAGCTTCGCGCTCGCACGGTCTTCGTCGGTAAAACCACCGGCATTGGCGCCGCGCCGCATCATCGCCATCAGCGGATCCATGGCGCCCGCACCCGCGCCTGCGCCGCCGCGGCCTTGCCCACCGCTACCCCCGCCACCGGGGAAGCCCCCGCCACCGCGGCTCTGGCGATCCCCGCCAATGCCGCCGGCCGCATCGCCTGTTCCGCGACCCTGGCCACCGCGGCCCTGGCCCATCGTGATGCCGGCCTTCGTCAAGAGGTCGGTCAGTTCCTTCTGCAACTTCTCGCGCTCTTCCGGAGATGCCGCCTGCATCTTCTGCCGTAAATCGGTCATCTTTTTCCGGTCGTCCTCGGACAAATTGGCGAAGCCGCCGCGTCCGCCGCGGCCCTGTGCATCCGCGCCGCCCTGCCCGCGGCCCTGTGCATCCGCGCCGCCCTGCCCGCGGCCCGTTGCCGCGCCACCCGCTGCGCCGCCATCCTGATTGCGCCGTCCACCACCGCCGCCCGCGCCGCGCTGGCCCCGCTGGCCGCGCCCGCCACTCTCGCCCTGATCGTCCGCACCCGGCTCCACCACCGGTGCGAAGGGATTCACCCCGGCATTGATGCCCTTCTTGGCATTCGCCGCCGCCGTAGCCATGATTCGCGCGATATCCGCCGGCTTCATGCCCACGCCAGCCAGCAGTTGCGGCATATCCACCGCGAAGATGACATCGAACTTCTTGGACGGGTCCCCGCTGAACACGTCCGAAGTGGCCGTGCCGCTCATGGCCTTGATCTTGCCGTTGAAGCGCTTATCGGGGATAGCATCCAGTTGCAGCGTCGCCTCTTGCCCTTCCTTCAGATTCGCGCGGTCCAGTTCGCCCACCTTGGCCCACACTTCCACTTCCGATAGATCCAGAATGTCCACCACCGGCATGCCCGGCTGCAAGGTGTCACCTTCGCGAATGTCCGGCATTTGCGTGCCGAAGTTGAACATGCCGGCGCGGTTCTGCTTCACCGCCACCAGGCCGGTGATCGGCGCCAGGCTCTTGCACAAGGCAATCCGCTGCAATTCACGCTGCACTTCGAGCAGCGTTCGGTTGCGATGCTCCTGCAGCACCGCCAATTGGGAATCGAATTGTTCCTGGCGCGCCACCATATCGGTCTCCAATTGCAGTAGCGCCCGCTTCTGCTGTTCCAGGGTCAGCACGTTCTTCTTGCCGTCGATCTCCGCAATGATCGGGTTGCGTTGCACTTCGAGCTCGGCGCGGCGCACGTTGTACCGCGTCTTTAACAACGTAACCGCATCCTGGCTTTGCTGGATGGCGAGATCGGCCTTTGCCCGCTTGAGCTGCTCGTCGTCCGACTGGACACTCAGGCGCGACTCTTCCAGCGCGCTCTGCCGCTCGCTATCGTCGTATTCCACCAGTAGGTCTTTTTCCTTTGCCAGGGCGCCCACCGGCGACAAATCGGTAACCTGCACCGTGCCGAAGAGGTTGGGCGCGATCACCGTCACGACGCGTGCTGCGCGCAGTTCGCCGCGCGAATAGGCGCGGATCACCACGTCGCCGCGCTGCACTTTGGCGGTGGGAATCTGCTCCTGCCGTGCCGGCATTTGCTTGTAGTAGTTGTAGCCGTACCAGCAGCCAGCCGCTACGATCACCAACCCGAGAGTACGAAAAATTGCCTTTTTCATGGAGAATCGAAATCCCGCCGGCGCGCGCACCGGCACGTCTACCTACAGTTTCTTCTTGGCTCGCTTGGCCGCGTCAGCCGGGCTTTCCAGCGTCACGACGTCGCCTTCCTTCAGTCCGCCGGTCACAATCAGGTCTTCGTCGTTCTGCCTCCCGACCTCGATCGGGCGCGTCAAAAATGCCTTCCCCACCTGCTGGTAAACTGCCGGCTTGCCGCCTTTCGAAAAACTGGCTCGCGCCGGAATCAGCAGCACGTTCTGCTGGCCTTCGATGATGATCTCTGTGGATGCGCTCATCCCCGGCCGCAAACGGGGGTCCAGATGGGTAATGGTGGCGCGCGCCGGGAAGGATTTCTCCGCCAGCGAACCACCCCTGAATACCAACGCCGCAATCGGGCTGATCCAATTCAGGGTTGCCGTGAATTCCTTGTCCGGAATGGCATCCACGCGCAGCCGGACTTCCTGCCCGAGCTTCAGCTTGCCGCGGTCCACCTCTTCCAGCTTCAGATCCACGTACATCTCCGAGAGATCCGGAATTTCCGCGATTTCAGCGCCTGTCCAGGCATTGTCGCCCTCTTTAAAGGGCGGCGTCGATTGGCCGAACGAGCCCTGGGAGCGGAAGTTCGGCAACAGGTTGACAATGCCATCGATCGGCGCGCGAAGCTGCATCATGTTCAGGTAGCCCTCCGCCGTCTTCAAGTCGCGGACCGCCTTGTCCTTGGCTTGGTTCAGGCGGCTCAGGTCGGCGGTCTGTCCCACCTGGTGCGCATTGATCGAGGCCTTTACGGTTTGCAGCGACCCTTCGGAAACCCCCACCATAATCCGGTTCTTCTCGCCTTCAATCGCCGAAAGCACCTCCGCCTTGCTGGCGTCGAGTTTGGCGCGCTCCAGGTCGTACTCGCTGGACATCTTGCTCATCGCGTCGGCTTCGTCGTTGATCTTTTGCGTCGCCTTGGTCTGCACGATGTTGCCATCGGCCGCTCGCACGCTGGTCGTGCGGCTGATGATGTTCTGGTCCTGCTGCGAGCCATCGAACTCCACCACCACGTCGCCCTTCTTCACCGGACGTCCGGCCGGAGCCAGGCGGACAATGCGCAGGCCAGGCACCTGCGGAGCTTTCATGCTCAGCGAGCGCGCGCTCTTGATGTCGCCCCGGGTGCGCACGCTCACGATGAAATCGCCCCGCCGCACGCGGGCCACCGCCACGGCCGCGACCACGCCGCCGCCGCATAACCCGAGGCCCAGAATCCAGGTTATGATCTTGACTCTCCGCGGGTTTGACTTTCCCAGCCGCTGGCTGGGACGTTGATCCTTCGATGCCATGGTTTTGCTTCCTGTGGTAAACGCGCGGCTACATGGGACGCTGCAGCGCGAGTACGTCCCCTTTTTGAACTCCCGAGCGGATCGAAACCATGGTGAAACTCGGCAGTCCGAGTTCCACCTTTTTCTTTATCCAGCCTTCCGGACCCTGCACGAACACGTAGGAGCCGCCTTCTTCCGCGAAGACTGCGGAAAGCGGCGCGATCATGGCGCTCCGTTCCGAGTTCAGTACGATTTCCGCGCTGCCCGTAAGATCCGGAATCACTCGCGTATCGGTCTTCTCCAGTTTGATCCGCACCGGGATTTCGCCAACGTAGCGGGCGCGGAATGTACTCATTTTTGCCATGGCCCCGATGCCTGTCAGCGTACCCGGCAGTTCGATGTCGGGATACGCATCCATGTGGATCGTGGCCTTCATGCCCAAACGCAATTTTTCCGCATCCACCTGATTCACCGTGGCGTTGAGCACCATCGATGTTGGGTCCACGATTTGCACGAACGGCTGGCCCGCGGCAACCTGGTCGCCTTCCCGGATCTGGCCGAATTCGCCGTTGCGAACGATACTCTGCATCACCACGATGCCGTCCATGGGCGCCTTAATCGACATCTTCTTCACGTTGCCTTCGGCGCGCGCCATCTCAATCTTCGACTGGTCCCGGTTCAACTCGTTGGAACGTACCTGAGCCCTTTGCGATTCATCCACCAGCGCCGCCTGCGCTACCAACTGCTGGTACTTGGATTGCGCTTCCTCCACCGCCAGTTTGAACTTCTCGGCATCGATCGCCGAACGCACCTCCGCCGTCTTCAGATCGAGGATGGCCCTGTCCCAATCCGCCTTGGCGGAACGCACCTGCTGGTCGTGAGATTCTTTCACCGCCGCCAGGTTGGCCAACATCTTCTTGACCATATTCTCCTGCTGGATGAGGGAATCTTTGTAGTCGTCGAGGCGCGTCAACT
>JAPKZC010000900.1:10453-13533 GCA_026394025.1 Candidatus Solibacter sp. | reverse complement strand
GGCGCTTTCGCATGGGTGTCGGGCCTATCTTCTGATTATACGTAGTCCGTACCGCGGACCCTACGCCATGGCGTCCGCGGCGATGTCGTGCCTGTCTACTCGGGCTGTGTGCCGGCTTGAAGAACCCGTGCCGGTACGGGACATGGTGGGGGGATTAGGGGGAACGGACGGAGGAAGCCGGAATTGGACGGGCCGGGGGGGAACCCGGCCCGAATCCGACTTACATCTTGACGCTGTCGACCTTGATGGTGTCGCCGTCGACGGTGCCCGAGAGGGTCACTTTGTGGCCGGCGTGGGCAACCACTTTGTCCTGGTTGGAGATCTTGAACACCTTGCCGTCGCTCACTAAAACGGCTGGAGACCCACCCTTGATGCAGCGTGCCGCGCAGGCCGCGTGGTCTTCACCAGCGCCCTTGTCTTCCTTCTTGCCCGCACATGACGCGTCTACGATGTAGCCCGTCCAATCGGCAGCCATCGCGCTAATCGCACAAAAAGCAAATACAGACAGTACCTTCTTCATATTGCTCCTCTCCGCTAAAGAATTACCCAGTCAGGAACGACTATACTCCACAGTACGCCGGCGCCGCAACTCCGGATGTTGCTGGAAAAGTTGCACCTGTAAACTCTGCGAACGCCAGTGCCACGCTTCCTGCCGCCGCGCGGAGCACCATCCACCGCTTAGTAGAACAAGTACTTCCGCCACTGCGCTTCGCCGTTGCCGACCATGCGCATCAGGTGGCGGCTGGTGTGCAGGCTGAACGGACGCGGTTGCCGCAGCAGTTTCATGCCTGCCTCTTCCGGAGTCCGGCTGCCTTTGCGATTGTTGCAGTAATGGCAACAGGCCACCAGGTTCTCCCAGGCCGACTCACCGGCGCGTGACCGCGGAATCACATGGTCCAGGGTCAACTCGCCGGAGGGCATCGTGCGGTGGCAGTATTGGCAGGTGTAGCGGTCGCGCATCAAAATATTCTTGCGCGAAAGGGCCCGCGTCTGCCGCGGAATCCGGCGATACTCCAGCAAGCGGATTACGCTCGGCAAGCGCACCGAATTGCGCGCGGAATGAACCGCGGAGAGCGATACCTCTTCGGCCGAAGCCACGCCCTTGAGCACCAGTACCAGGGCGCGCCGCGCGGCGCAGACGTTGATCGGTTCGTAACTGGCGTTGAGCACCAGCACTGGTTTCTGCAGTCGTTCACTCGGCATTCAGACTTTCCCCTCCACCATCGAATGAGCCGCCGTCAGGCGCCAACCTTCCATCCGCCGGTCCACTCGCGCCACGGTCAAGAGCGCAACTCTCCGCGCGCCGGCTTGCTTTAGAGCCAACGCGCAGGAGGCCGCCGTGGCCCCGGTCGTCATGACGTCGTCAATCAGCAGAATGCGCTTCCCCTGGACGTTTCGCGAGCGAAACGCCTGGGCCACATTCTGGCGGCGCGCGCTGTTACTGAGACCTGCCTGGGTGTCGGTGTCGGACGCAGACGCCCTAACGCCTTTACGACGGGAATGCCGGTGCGCCGGTACAGTCCCCGGGCCAGCAGTTCAGCCTGATTGAAACCTCTCTGTAACCGGCGGCGCCAATAGAGCGGTACCGGCACGGTGGCGTCAAAGGCTTCGTCGCGTGGCAGTGCCTGCGCCAGCAAGGCGCTCAGGGGCACCGCCAGGGTCCTGATCTTCCCGTATTTATACAAGTGGATCAACTCGCGCAGCACACCTTCGTAGGCGCCGAAAGAGTAAGCCGCGTCAAATCCGCGCAGTCCGCTGCGGCACAGAGCGCAGCGGCCCGCGGCATCCAGAGGGAACGAATTCTGAAACGGTGTCCGGCAACTGGCGCAGAAAAACTCGGCGCTGAGCGGTTCGGGCGCCTCCATGCATCGACGGCAAACCGGGTAGCGCGCGACCTCGCGCAAAGTGTCGCCGCAAACGCGGCACGAATCGGGGAAGAAAAGGGAAAAAAGGGCGTGGGAGGTTGAACGTACTACTGAAGCGCCTGCACTCGCTATTGAGGCTCGTCTGCTACTCGAGAAGATCCACCCCCACTAACCCTCCCATTCTAGCGGAACTGGCGGCAGATAGGGAATAGGCGTGTGAACAATAAACAGACCTTTTGATTTGATGCTGACCGGCGATGAGTGCCGCGGATTGCGCCGGAGTACAATACACTGCAAGACCGTCCATGTCAGGCGCCCGGAGTATCCTCACGCTCGCTGCCGCGTTCGCCGCACTACTGCCGGTCGCTTTCCTCGGGCAGGTGAAGACCGAGCCCCGGCCCAAACTGGGTGTGCCTCCGGCGGAATCCAAGCCTTCGGCCAATCTCCGCATCGATACCAACCTGGTGCTGGTCCCCGTGTCGGTTTGCGATCCTCAGAACCGCCCCGTCACCGGACTCGAAAAGGAACATTTCCGCGTGCTCGACGACCGCGTGGAGCAGACCATCACCCATTTTTCGATGGACGACGAACCGGTGGCGGTCGGGCTGGTCTTCGACATCAGCGGCAGCATGGGCTCCAAACTGCAGATGTCGCGTCAGGCCGCGGCCGAATTCTTCCGCACATCTAACCCCGAGGACGAGTTTTTTCTGGTCGAGTTCAACGACCAGCCGAAGATGGTAGTGCCGCTGACGCGCGACGTTGAGGAGATCCAGAATCAACTCACCTGGGCGCAGTCCTAAGGGCGTACCGCGCTGCTCGACGCGGTTTTTCTGGCCATGAACGAAATGAAGAAGTCGAAGAAGAATCGCAAAGCGCTGCTGGTCATCTCCGATGGCGGCGACAACAGCAGCCGGTACACCGAGAGTGAAGTCAAGAACGTGGTGCGCGAAAACGATGTGCTGATTTACGCCATCGGCGTGTTTGAGTCGGGAGGCGGGCGCACACGCACCAGCGAAGAGGCGGGTGGTCCCGGCTTGCTCCACGAGCTTTGCGATCAGACCGGCGGACGCCACCTGCCGGCCGACGTTTCGGAACTGCCCGATATCGCCGCCAAGATCGGTGTCGAGTTGCGCAACCGGTACGTGCTGGGATACTCGCCCACCAGCCGGGTGCGCGACGGACGCTACCACGCGCTGCAAGTGAAGGTGGTGCCGC
>JAPKZC010000900.1:0-10440 GCA_026394025.1 Candidatus Solibacter sp. | reverse complement strand
GGAGCGGCCTGTGTCACCAGATACTCCGCTGGCCAGCGTTGTGGGGCGGACCCCAGGGGTCCGCCCCACCATTTCCGCCGGCTTCGCAGCTTCGGGAAACTAAGTGGCACTGGGCCTCAGCCTGCCGACGCCCGCCTGCGTGCGCAGTTCTTTCACCTTCCTGGAGACCGGCATCTTCATCGCTCGTTGACACGCCGCGGGCTGTTGACCTGGTCACACCGCGCCTCCCCACTCCGCGTGCCGGGCCGCGCGGAACGCGTCGCGGTCGTGCTTTTTCGTGAACCGTTCAGTGCGCCTGCCCTGCGCCGTGCAGACCTCCAATTCGATCAGTCCGGGATGGTGGTGCGGTCGGCGCAAGATGCGCGCGCGCGGCAGCGCAACGGGGTCCCCCACCAGGGAAACGTAGCTGAAGCATTCGTCCTGGTAGCTTAGGTCGCCGCCCTGAATGCGCCGCTGCATCGAAGAGGACATACGTGGAACTTTCGAGTGCCTGCGGTGTCTATTTGGGTGGAGGTTGAAGGCAATGACAACCACCCGACGCACTGGCCGCTGAGGCGCACTTCCCGCGATTTTTTTGTGCAGGAGTAGTGTGTCCGCGAGACGCAATGGAAGGAGCACACCATGTTTGAGACTGCAACACTTTCCTACGGTCCGCCATCCAAAAGGCTCTGGGCCACCGCGATGGGGTTCACCGGGCAGGCGATGCTGATCGCGTGTGCGCTGCTTGTGCCGCTGATTTCACCGCAGACGATTGGGCGCGCGTTTCTGGTGACCACGCTGGCGCCTCCCGGTGTTCCGCCACCACCACCGGCGCCGGGTCCAAAGATTGTGCCGCGGACGCCCCATGAAGCGGCAACGCAATTCAACGAGCGCATACTCCGGATCCCGCTCATCATTCCCGCCGTTCCGGCCATCCTCATTGACAATGAGCCGGAAGCGTCACCCGGATGGTGCCGGTGTTCCGTCCTCCCGAGGTGACCAATCGGGAGACGGAAACCGCAACTCCGGCGCCGGTGAAACCGCCCCGCATCACACAGCTTCGCATGGCGACGCCGATCCACAAGGTGGAGCCGGTCTACCCGGCGCTGGCCAGGCAGGCGCGCATATCCGGCACCGTCGAACTGCTCGGCGTGCTCGGCACCGACGGGCGGATTCACGAACTCAGGGTGCTGCGCGGCCATCCGCTGCTGATCAATGCGGCGCTCGACGCCGTACGGCAATGGGTCTTCGAGCCGACCCTCCTAAACGGTCAGGCCGTGGAAGTTGCCGCCCCGATCACCGTCAACTTCATCCTGAAGCAGTGATTTCAGGGCGCCGGTTGACCGCTGCGCCGTGTGCTCCCTCGGGCCCTGCATGCACCTCCGGCATGCAGGGCCCGGTTATTTATTCAATATCCCCAGAGATCGCAGCCACGCCTCTGCCAGACGAGGCCAGCCGGTGATTGGTTTCTCCGTGGACCGAAGTCCGTAGCCGTGGCCGCCGACGGGATACAAGTGGGCCTCGGCAGGAACTTTCGCGGTGCGCAGGGCGGCGTAGTAGACCAAGCTGTTTTCGACACCGACGGAGTCATCTTCGGCTTGGATGAGAAAGCTCGGCGGCGTGTTGCCGGTCACCTTGAGTTCGGGTGCCAGTGTCGGTCCCTGGTCGCTTTTGGCTGTCAGGTAGGCCGGGTAGATCAGCAGCGTGAAATCGGGCCGGCAACTGACCTTATCGGCCTCGTCCACGGCGTCGTAGGTGCGCGTGTCGAAATTCGTGCTGAGGACCGCCACCAGATGGCCGCCGGCCGAAAAGCCGAGGACTCCAATTCGCTTGGGATCCAGACCCCAATCGGCCGCCCGATGGCGAACCATGCCAACGGCGCGCTGGGCGTCCTGCAAGGGTGGGCCGTGTCTCGGCAGGCCCGCGCGCACCGGCACGCGATACTTAACCAGCGCACAATTGACACCGGCGGAATTGAGCCACTCGCAGACCTCCGTGCCTTCCAGATCCATGGCGAGGATGCTGTAGCCGCCCCCCGGAAAGACCACCACAGTGGCGCCGGTGTTGCCGGCCGCGGGCGCGCGATAGAGCGTCATCGTGGGGTTACTCACCGGGCCCAGCCGGATCACCGGCTTTCCGGCCACCAGGGCGCCGGGTGCCTTGGTGGTGTCCCGTTCCGGGCCGAGCGCGGCCTTTTCTCCCGGAGCAGTTCCGGGCCACAACGGTGAGGGCGTGGAATCGGCGGCTGCCAGGGCGGCCGCGACGAGGAGCATCAGGCAGGAGAGTTTGCACATACATTTGCCGGTGTTCAAGCAAACAGAGTAACGCGGAATACCATGCCCGGTGGTAGCATGGCTTGGTTCGAGGTGGGTGTCATGCGAATTTCCGTGATATGTCTGCTGTTGGGCCCGGCGCTGCTGGCGCAGGCGCCGGCGCCCCGCTATGAGGTGAACAGGGCTGCCGGCCGGATCGTCATTGACGGCAAGCCGGATGAGAAGGCGTGGGCCGCGGCCACGCCGGTCGAACTGATTTTTCCGTGGGAGGCGCAGACCGGCGCCAAACAGAAGACCACCGCCCGTCTCCTCTGGGACGACGACTTTCTGTATGTCTCGTACGAGTGCGCCGACACCGACATCGTGGCGCAATTCACCGAGCGTGACGACCCCACGTACCGCGACGATACCGTTGAGATCTTCCTCAACCCGAGGCCCGCTCAGACCGGGATCTACTACGGTCTGGAGATGAACGCCCGCGCCGTGTTGTACGACTACCTAATGTACGATTCGCGATATGCCCTCAAGCGCTTCAACATGCAGGGTGTGCAACTGGCCACATTCCTCCGCGGGACGCTGAATGCGCGCGGCGACGAAGACACGGGCTGGAGTCTTGAGGTAGCTATCCCGTGGGTCAACTTCGAGGAGATGGCGAGACGTCCGGAAGCGGGAACCGCCTGGACCTTCAATATGGCGCGGTGGGACGGAGTGGAACCCAACCGGAGAATGAGTATGTGGGTGGATCCGCAGCAACCGCGGGCCAATCCGCACGTGCCGGCGCGCTTCGGACAACTCGTCTTCCTCAAATAATTGACGGGCCGCAATCGGCAGCTGACTGCTTCGGGGGTGACTATGTCGAACACTCGGTTTCCCGATACGTCACCGTGATCCCGAACGCGAGTACTTACTCAGGCGAGTATCCACATCACGTACGTGAGGTGATCCGGACCTCAAATAGACGTTCCGCTAGGAAAGCTTCCTGATGGAGATATTGCGCCAACGGCACACGGCCCCCGGCGCCCAACGGTCATTGCCCATCTGGGCGTCGTTGTCATGTACTTCCAGTGCTATGTGGCCGGCGCGCCCGATCAGCTCAATCACCGCCTTCGGATCATAACCCGGCAACTTAATCTTCGCGGTATCGAGTTCGCTGATCTTCTCGCCGTTGATCCAGGTGGTCAGATAGGGCAGCGCGCCGGCGGACCGGACTCGAAAATGGTTCCAACCACCGGGTTTCCAGACTTTCAGAAACACAGCGGCGGGCGCAGCGAATTCGAGGGGCACCTGACCTTGGAGTCCGCCGAACGGTTCGGAGATCAGGCGCACCAACCGGCCATCCTTGTCCTTCTCGGCGTTCAAGGCGTACGCGTTGGCGCGAAATCCCGCCAGCCCATTTCCGTAATAGCCGCCAATATCGCCGTGTGGCCGGTGATCCAGATGAACTTGAAATCCGACGTTGCCTTGCGGCACGGTTCGCACCATGATGCCGGTATCCGCCGGCCAATCCGGATTGGCTTCAATCTGGAGTTCGAAATCCTCGAAGGTTTGTTCGGTTACCAAATAAGATCCCACTCGCGGGGGATCCTGGCCGCCGACAATCATGCCGTTCTCTACCGTCCATTTGCCCAGGCTCGGCTTAGACGGGGAGCGCGACTGGCGCTTCCAGCCGCGCAGTGAAGTGCCGTCGAATAGCGGCTGAAATCCTGTTTCCTGCCGCGGCACGCTCTGCCCGCCGGCGGCACGCGCGCCGGCCAGTAGGATGCTACCCAGGCAAAGGTCGCGTCTGCGAATCTGGGGTTTCTGTGTCATCGAGTCTCCAACAGACCGTTTCTCAAAAAGTCACCCGGAGCGAGATTTGCATTCTCCTCGGAAGATTCCTCTGGGCCGTTACGGTTCCAAACGAAGTGCTGGTGAGGGTGGTGTTTGGATTAGCAAAAGTCACGTGATTGAAGAGGTTCAGGGCCTCAAACCGGAACTCGAATTGTGCCCTTTCGGCGATTCGGGCGGTCTTCAACAGGTTGGTGTCCAGGTAATTGTAGCCGTCGGCCCGAATGCCGTTGAATCGGGCAGACAGGTTACGAAGGTGACTGGCAAGCTGCTGAGACGAGTTTGTGTTGAATACGCTGGTATTGAAGTAGCGGCTTCTGGTCCGCTCGCCTTCCGGCAGCACGACGTCCTTGAGGGTGCCGTTGAGTATCGCATCGCCGAAGCCCAATGCCTGGCCGCTTTGCGCGGTGTATATCCCCGACAACTCCCATCCCCCCACGATTGTGTCTGAAATGCGGTGCAGGCTCGAGAGGAATTTCCGTCCGCGCCCGAACGGCAGCTCCCACACGACGCCGACCGCCAGGTGGTGTGGGAAATCCTGATCGGAGATGACCTTCGCGGGGTCGGCATCTCCGGGGTTCAGCAGCGAGGTTGCCTCGATGAACTTCGACCAGGTGTAGCTGGTCTGGAACGTGTAGCCGTGAGTAAACCGCTTCTCAACTTTCACGTTCAGCGCGTCGTACCAACTGAACCCATCGCTGGTGTAATAGGAAATACCTGTGAATTGTGGGTTGGGTGCCAGCAACGCCGAGCGGGCAATCACAGTGCCGACCCGGCCTGTGCCGGCAAAAGCCGCGATATTGAACGGATTGGGCAAATTCGCGCTCAGATAATTGATCGTCGTCGTATCGCGAAAAGGGCTGGTGCTCAGGTATTGGTTCGGCAGAGCGCTCAAGGTGCGGCTGACTTCCAGTTGGCGGCCGCGCGACCCCTGGTAGCCTACATCCAAGAGTAGCCGCCCACGAAATTCGCGCTGGATGTCAACCTGGTACTTCTGCGTGAGGAGTGCGGCCGGATTTGGATTGAAGTAACTGATGCTATTGCCGATGTTCGTCATGGCCCCGCCGGCGGCGCCAGTCGGTTGCAGCAGCCCGTTGGGGAAGGGATTGGCCATGGTTGCAGCGAAAGTCAGCCCGCCGTCGAGCGTCGGATTCACCACTGTATTCTGGATGAAACCGGTCTGGATGACAGCCATCCTCCGCGCTCCCAGAGAGCCGAAGTACACGCCGTAGCCACCTCTAACCACCGTCTTGGGGCCCAAGCTGTAAGAGAATCCCAGGCGCGGCATGAAATTGTTGGTGTCGGGTTCATAGAGATTCCGCGGCTGTCCGTTCAGTCCGGCGAACGTCAGGCCACCCTGCACTTGGAACTGCGCCGCCGGAATCTCCGGAGTTGGATTCAGAGCATAGTTCGCCTTCACCTGCGCTGCGAACGGGAGCGTCGCAGTGCTGTCGAACCCCCGCACAGAGCGGTTGTAGCGTTCCCGCAAGGCCCCTTCATATTCGTAGCGCAAGCCCAGAGTTACCGTGAGCTTGCGAGTCAGTTTCCAGTTATCCTGGACGAAGCCGGCCCACAGATTCGAACTCTGGTAGAAATCGCTCGCCGATGGCAGGGTCAGGGTGCCACCCGTGGCGATGCCGTACAGCATGGACGCTAGTGCCTGCCCAATGGGCGCCGTCGGCGAGTTGTCCAGCGGGCCTCTCGTGTAGTTTTCGTTGAAGGTCAATTGCAGGGCGGTGCTGGAACTGCCGGAGTTCTGCCCCTGGGGGTAGAGCCGGTACTCGCCACCAAACTTGACATCGTGCCCACGCACGATCTTATCGAACGTAACCGCCACATTGCGCGTTTCCGTCCCATAGAAGAGCGGCGTGCGAGCGCCAAGGGCGGTGTACCCATTCAGCGTGATGGCCGGGAAGCGCCGGTACGCCGGATCAATCGCGTTCTCGATCGATGCCGGAAAGCCCAGGCTTGTCAGGTGAAAATTCTGACCCGGTTCTGAGGCGTCCTGCGCACGGACATAACGGCTGTCGCTGACACGAATATCCATCAGGAAGGTCGCACTGAAGGAATGGACGTCATCCGCCGCAAAGGCCGCCGACTCGTTCCAGAAGTGGGTGCCGAGGGACGGATTGTCGAATCCGAAATAATCGGTGTCGTGGCTGTCCCGATGGTAGAAGTTGCTGCGAAACATCAAACGGTTCTTATCGCTGACCACTTGGTCGAACTTATAGAGGTGCGTGTGATACGGTATTCTGCTCGGCCACGCCGACCGGTTCAGATTGCTGCCGCCATCCACCGTTCCACCTGTCGCGTCGGGCATCGGGTAAAAGCTCAGAATGTTTTTGGCGATGGGGCTGAGCAACGAAGGCGGAATGATATTTCCAGGGACCGGCTGGTTGGTGAAGCGGCCTCCGGCCGCCGCTGTACGCGTGAACGGGTCGTAAATCTGATAGTTGGCGCCCACCTTCAGCAGGGCCGAAAAGTCGCCGTTGCGCTCCGCAGCGGTGGGAACCGTGGCAACCGTTCCGACCGGCGTAGTGGAGTGGATACCTTCATAAACGAACAGGAAAAAGGTGCGGTTCCTGCCGTTGTAGACCTTCGGGATGATGACCGGCCCGCTGAAAGTGCCGCCCCAACGGTCGTAGTTGAAATTCCCCCGCGGCGTTCCCGCAAGGTTGGCGAAGAACAGATTGGCGTTCATCGACGGAGCTTGCTTGCCCCAATAAGCGCTGCCGTGAAACTTGTTCGATCCTGACTTGAGGCTGACGTTGACTACCCCACCCTCGGTCTGTCCCGTTGAGGCATCAAAGACTGCTGTTTGCACTTTGAATTCCGCCACGGCATCGGAGGGCGGCGTCCAGTTGACCCCCATGTCGCCTCGCCCCTGGGGGTCGTGATTCGTGTTGGAGGCGCCGTCCAATGTGAACTCCGCTTTTTGGCTTCTCGACCCTGCCATCGCATAACCCGTGTTGCCCGTCGTCTGCCACGGTTGGTCCTGGGCGAACAGGTTATCCGCATAGGCCACCCCGCTGGCCATCCGGATCAGGTGATTCGGGTTGCCGTGCTGCATCGGAAGCTCGCGTACCTGCCGGGCATCCACCACCTGCCCGACCGAAGCGCTCGTGGTATCGAGCAGTGGCGCCTCTCCAGTCACAGTGACGGTCTCCGTCAGTGTGCCAAGTTCCACGGTCAAATTCAGCTCCAGGCGCGCGTTGACGTTGACCTCGATTCCACTCCGTACGGCCCGCTTGAACCCGGCCTTCTCGGCCGTGATTCGATACATCCCCGGTATCAGGAATGCCGAGAAATAGTTCCCTTCTCCGTTGCTCTCGGTCTTATTAGTGACATTGGTGCCGATGTTGGTGATTTCGACGGCAACGCCCGGAACCACCGAGCCGGAACTGTCGGTAATGCGTCCCAGGATGACACCGCGGGATTCTTGCGACCAAACTGGCCATGGGACAGTCAAGATGACCAGCAACCAAGCACACACCCACAGGGCGCGAATCGACATGACTTTGCTCCTCACAACGGGCTTTCGCTACGATAGTGTTTTGATTGAGATATTACGCCAGCGGCACACAGCCCCCGGCGCCCAACGGTCGTTGCCCATTCGGGCATCGTTATCGTGTACCTCCACCGCGATGTGGCCGGCGCGGCCGATCTTCTCGAGCACCGCCTTCGGATCGTAGTTCGGCAACTTGATCTTGGCGGTATCAAGTTCGCTGATTTTCTCGCCGTTGATCCAGGTGGTCAGGTAGGGCAGCGCGCCTACCGAACGGATGCGAAAATGGTTCCAGCCGCCTGGCTTCCAGGCTTTCAGGAAGACCTCGACGGGTGCGGCGAAATCCAGCGGCACGCGGGCGGTCGGTTCGGATGGCTTTTCCGGGATCAGGCGAACCACTTGGCCATCCTTGTCCTTTTCAGCATTAAAAGAGTATTCGTAGGCGTGGAATCCCGCCAGCCCATTGCCGTAGAACGAGCCAATGCCGCCGTGAGGCCGGTGGTCCAGTAGAATCTGAATGCCGACGTTGCCCTGCGGCACGGTTCGTACCAGGATTCCAGTATCCACCGGCCAATCCGGCCGGGCTTCAATCTGGAGTTCGAAATCCGTGAATGCTTCTTCGGTGACCAAATACGACCCCACCCCAACAGGGTCCTGGCCGCCGATAATCACACCGTTCTCCACCGTCCATTTTCCTAGGCTCGGTCTGGCCAGGGAGCGCGGTTGCCGCTTCCATCCCGCCAGTGAAGTTCCGTCGAAGAGTGGCCGAAAGCCCTTCTCCTGTTGCGCGCTGGCAGCAGTCGCACCAGCGAGCAATAAACCTCCCACGCAGAAGTCGCGTCTGCGAATGCAGGGTTCGCGTGTCATGTTATTCTCCAAAATATACAAACGTTTGTATAAGACATACCACCGATCTAAAGTTCTGTCAATAGAGGTATTTGGTGAGTATCGTGGTTGCGTGGGGTGGCCTGGACGCGCGACAATAGCAAACGATTGGCTAGACGCAGTACGATCAAGGACGTGGCCCGGGAATCCGGCGTTGACGTGTCGACGGTATCCCGCAGCCTGAACCACAAGGGCTACGTGAATCCTGAAACGCGGATGCGCATCCTGGCGGCCGCGGAGCGTCTCAATTACATGCCGAACCGTTTGGCGCGCGGTTTGGTTACCGGCGATTCCCACACCCTGGGATTGATCATCAGCGATATTCGTAACCCGTTTTTCGCCGAGATGGCAAGAGGCGTGGAAGACTCGGCCAACCATGCCGGATTCGACCTGGTTCTGTGCAATAGCGACTTGCATCCTGAAAAGCAGAGGCGTTACATCAAGTCTCTGGCGTCTAGAGGTATCGATGGAATCATCGTCAATTGGGCCGCCAGCCTGCAGCCGCCGGAAGAAGATGTCCTGATGTCGTACGGCATTCCCATCGTGCTTCTGAACAGTCCGACCGGCGTGCGCAAGCTGTCTACGGTCTCTATGGACAACTTGCAGGGAGGGTTCCTGGCAGGAAGCTACCTGCTGAAATTGGGCCATCGGCGGCTTGCGCTTCTGACAGGACCCGAGGACCAAGCCCGAGTCGCCGAACGGCAGAAAGGCTTTCTCAGGTCGATCGAGAGTTCGGGCGACAAGCCTTCCGCTCTGATTCTGCATGGAGACCAGAGTTTTCTGGGAGGCTACCGAATGGCTTGGAAACTGATATCGGATCACCCCGAGGTCAGCGCGGTTTTTACTCACAACGATGTGATGGCGTTCGGAGCGTTGAAAGCCTTTGCCGAAGCCGGCCGGCGAGTGCCCGACGAGATCTCAGTGGTTGGGTTCGACAACGTGGAGATCAGCCAGATGATCCAGCCGGCCCTCACCACCATCAATCAGCCAAAGTACGAGATTGGGGCGGCCGCGGTGGAGTTGCTCCTCATGCTCAAGACCACTCCCAATTTGGCGGCGCCGATACACCGGGTTTTCGGGGTCAGCCTGGTGGAGCGGCAGTCCGCCATGAGATTCACTCAATCGTTCCCCACGCAGAGGCTTGAACCGCGGCCTTGAGCCGTGTGCTATCCCAATTCCTTTTCCACTACCTCGCTGAAGTAGTCGATATCGCGAACCGTGCTGTAGATGTTGGGCGTGATGCGCAGGCCGCTATAGGCGTCGTGGGGCATGTACGTGGTCAGGATGCTGTATTTGCTCCACAGGGTTTCGCGCATCTTGCCGCCATCCAGTCAATCAGCTTGTTGATTCGCTTGCGACGCTCCGAACCACTGATTTTGTATAGTCGACCATACAAGTCGAGTGTCTCTTCAGCGTTCAGAAACTTGTACAGATAGGACTCTTCCGGAAGATAGCCAATACGCTCGTTCTTGGCTACGTTTGTGGTCGGCTCGTTGAAGATCAGGGCTTCGGAGATGGCGTTATGATTGGCGGCCGGATGGGTGCCGATCTCCTCGAACTTGCGTATATCGTTATCCTGCTTTTGGTCGCTGGCCATCATGCTCCAGGTGCTCGCGATGCGGCTCTTGCGGACGTAGAGGAATCCGGTGCCGATCGGCGCGTAGGTCCACTTGTGCAGGCTGGTGCCGTAGTAGTCGCAATCCAGATCGGAGATTTTGAACGGGAAATGGCTGAAGGCGTGGGCGCCATCCACGATCGTCGGAATATTGCGCTCGCGCGCCATCTGGCAGATCTTGCGCACCGGGAAGATCTGGCCGGTGCGGTTGGTGATGTGGCAGAAGAGGATCATCTTCGTGCGCGGCGTGACGGCCTGCTCAAAGCGGCGGTACAGGTCGTCCATCGAGGGCGGCGGCACGGGGAAGGAGATGGTCTTGAGCACGATGCCTTCGCGGCGTTGGCGTTGCGCGAAGG
>JAPKZC010000537.1 GCA_026394025.1 Candidatus Solibacter sp. | reverse complement strand
GAGGGACCGCCAATCAAATCTGCGCTGCGGACCGCATTCGACCGGCTGAAATCGGAAATCGACGCATGTTGCGAGGAGCAGCGCTTAACTGCCTAAACTTGACGCATTCGAATTACAATTCTTTGGACAAGGACTCTAGCCAAAAACAGGTGGGACAGACCATCGCCTTTCCTGGTCTGTCATGTCGCCTGTCCCCCAGTTCACTTCCTGAGTAGCCCGTAGTGCGGATCCAGCGTCACCTTCAGCGGGGCCGCCTTTAGCGCGACCGTGAACGTCACCGGGACATTGGCCGACCTCACCCACTGCGTCATCGTGCGGCCCCTGGCAATCACAATCTCCACCGGCACCGCCGCCGTAAAATCCTCGTCCACGCCGGATTGCGTCACGGTGCCGGTCAGTCTCACGTTCGGCGCCGCGCCCTTTACGGACCAGGTGAGCTTGATCGCCGGGATGCCCGTGCCGTAGACCCATTGTTCGAAGAAAGTCTCCAGCTTCGGATCGTCGGATTTCGGCGGCAGATATTCCGCGGCAAGCAGGCGGAACTCCTCGGTCGTGATGTCCTTCCTGTCGTAGCGCTTGCTGATCTCTCCCAGGAGGGCCAGGAATTTCTGGTCGCCCATCCGGCCGCGCAGCATCTGCATGATCCAACTCCCCTTGCCGTAGGTGATGGAGCGCCACGCGCGCGGTTCCTGCGAGGATTCCAGGCGCGTGCCGAGCACGATCGGGCCGGCGGAATCCACCACCTGGCCCGCTTCGTTCCTGGCCAGTAGGCCGCCGCGATAGTTATCCAGCATGATTTCCAGCGATCGGGTTCCGCGCCGCTTTTCCAGGTACAGCAATGCGGAGTAGTTGGCCAGCGCCTCCATCAGCCAGTTGTCGCGGTAGGTGGCCGGGGTGACGCGGTTACCCCACCATTGGTGCGCCGCTTCGTGCGCCTGCAACACGTCCTGGTAAAACAGCTCGGAGGAAGCGTTGGCGCCTCCGATGCGGGAGCCCGGGATGGCCTTCAGATAAACCAGCGTGGAAAGGTATATCAGCCCTGGGAACCCCTGTCCGAAAGTGCCCGGGATCGGCGAGACAGTCAGGTGCGGCAACGCCGGAGGCCCGAACTTTGAAGCCATGAACTCCATGGCGGACGCCACTTCGCCGGCCAGCGCCTGCAATATCTCGATAGGGCTGGGTATGTGTGGCTCCATCGCGGGGGGCGCATCCAGCGGGTCGATCCGGCGGCGCGATATGCCGCCCACCGGCGGCAGCGCAGGGGGCGGAGCGATGGGGGGAGTGCGCGCCTGCAGCGAAGGTTCCAGTTTGCGGTTGGCGTACACGTCCACCACGTACCCCCCGCGCTCCACTCTGGCGTGCAGGTAGTCGCCCAGGTTGAATGCCGCGATTCGCACCGGCGCGCTGGTGCGGCGCCGCACCACACGCATGTCGCCTGCGACACGATCATCCACCGTATCGCCCGCGCTCACCAGATCCAGGTCGCGCGGGAAGCGGAACGTGAGGTCGTAGTTGGCAAAGCGATGCCCATTGGCCGGATACCAGTTGCCGCGCGAACTGACGTAGTAGACATGGTCGCCGGCCTCGTGAATTACCTTACCGGAATGGCGAAACTCGAACTCGTACTCGCGCCCAGCACGAAGTGGTTCCGCGGGCGCCACCAGGAATAGATTGTTGCCGCCGCGCGCCAGATTGAGCCGCGCGCTCTCGGCTTGCAGCACCTCCGCCGCCACACCATCCACGAGCACTTCCGTCACCGACATCTCGCGCGCAATCTCGAACGGCGCTAAGGCGAGCGAAGCCGCCGTCACTCTCACCTTGACGCGTGAGATCACGTTCAGGGTGAGATCCGGCGCCACCGTGGCATCGATCCGGTAATCGCTCAGCAGTGGATCGCGCACCAGCCCCGTGGGGTTCTTGCGCGAGGAACGCGCCGGGAAACTGGTCCACGTGTCGAAATACAGGCGGTTCTCCCGTGTGCTGAGTTGTCCGGCCATGATTTGCTCGATGTTGTCCGGGTCATAGACCAGGTCGAAGTTGCCCAGCTTGGTACTGCGGAACATGCCGGCGAACAGGCGGTTGGCACGCTCCGGTCCGCCCATCAGATCGAGCGTAAGCCTCACTTGGTAGCTCGTGCCCAAGTTACGCAGCACGGGACTCCACTGTTCGTCCAGCACAGGCGCCATCTCAGGGGCCTTGCGATTGGCCGGGTTGTTGGCCATCTGGTTCATGAGTTGATCGTAGACGTCGCCGGTGAAGAGCAGCACCGCCGCACGAATGTGCTCATCCAGATTCGGCGCGTCGATAAAGGCGGCGAGCGAACGGCGCTCCGCGCGATCGGGTGGCAGCAGGATCACCTCGCCATCGCCCCCTTCCACGTCGGCGGAAAAAACCGCCGCCATTCTGCGCCCCGCCACCGGCTTGCTGAAGATCAGGTAGCCGTCGGTAAGATAGACCCGGATGTCTTCCCTGACGATGGTGAGGTCGCGTACCCGATAGCACTCTTCGCGGTCGAAGCTGTTCTCGCGCACCGCGCGTGCGATATCGGCGGCCGTCCCGCCAAACACCGGGAAGGGTAGCAGCAGTGCCAAAGCCAGAAGCGTGCGCGCCATAGGTAGATTTTGACGCGGTACTGGCTACAATAGCCAGCCCGTTTTCAACAAACCCCTTTCAAACCGTGCGTGCGGTTTTCCCGCACACGGCTTAACGATGATCTTACTGATGCGGCTTGCGCCGGGTAGCGCACGGTT
>JAPKZC010000350.1 GCA_026394025.1 Candidatus Solibacter sp. | reverse complement strand
AGCCCCAGGTACTCCAGCAGCGAGGCGGAGCGCAGCGCTCCGCCTCCGGCGATCGGGAAGGGCGCTTCCGGGGCGAGGAAAAGCGCGGTGGGCCTAGGTGGCATGAAGCTTTCCATTCACCGCGGAGACGCGGAGAGCGCAGAGGAAGCGCAGAGAACGCCCATGAGATTGGGGCTTCGAAGAATGCGCGATTGGGGCAACGACAGGCCAGGACGCATGTCCCACATGTCCAGGTCTTCTCCGCGCTTTCCTCTGCGTTCTCTGCGTCTCCGCGGTGAACGACACGGCCTGTTTGACACCGGCCTCGCCGGGTAAGGGAGCGACATCCCGGTATGTTGGCGATTCAAGCTCCAAAGCGGGCTCGTGCCTCCTCGTAGACCTGACGGGTAAGGCGGGCGGTGCGTTCCCAGGAGAATTCGCATGCGCGCGCCAGGGAAAGTTGGCGGGCCGTGGCCGCGAGTTCAGGGCGCGACGCCAACTCAGCCATCGCACTGGCCAGTGCCCGCGGCGTATCGGCGTAGATTGCGGCATTGCCGGCCGCTTCCTCCACGGCGTGCGAGGCGATGACGGGCGCGCCGCACTGCATGGCTTCCAGCACCGGCAGCCCGAAGCCCTCGTAGAGCGATGGGTAGACAAACGCCAGCGCGCCCGAATACAGCGCCGGCAGTTCGGCATCCGCGACTTCGCCCGCCAGGCGCAGTCCGGGCTCCGGGCGAATCTCGGGAGCGTCGGCGCGGCGCCGCCCGGCGAGCACCAGATCCACCGCATGCCGGCGCCGCATTTCGCGCCAGGCTTCCAGCAGCATGGGGAGATTCTTGCGCGGCTCCAGCGTCCCCACGAAAAGAAAGTAGGGCGGCGCGGGCGCGGCCGGGGCGGGATCGACCGGACGGAACCAATGGGCCGCGGCTTCCGGCACCGCCACCACCCGTTCCGGCCGCAGCCCGAAGCGCTCGATGGCCGCTCGGCGAACCTTGTCGCCCGGAGTAATCACCATGGTCGCCAGACCGAATTCGAGCAGCACCGGCGTGCGCCGCCGAACGCGACGGGCGGCGTGATGCCAGGGGAGGTTCATCCACGGCGAGAGATCGTGCAGGGTGAGCACGCTGGGCCGCCGGAGGAGATACGGCACGGCGAAATCGGGACCATGCACCAGGTCCGCCCCCAGCCTCCCCATCTCGCGCGCCAGTCCCCAGAGCCACCAGCGGCGCTCCATGGCATTGCGCGGACCGCCGCCACACTGCAAGTTGACCGGCGCGGGGGACGGCATGCGGAAGGGCTGGTCGGAAACCAGGAAGTATTCGTCCTCGGGGAAGCATCGTGCCAGAGCCAGGCTGAGCTCAGAGGTGTAGCGCGCCAGCCCGCCGCTGGAGAGAGAGAGCGAAGCGGCCTCAATCGCCACGCGCATATGTTTGGAAGCTACGGTGTTGCATTCCGAGGCGACCGCTCCCGACCCAGAGGGTACCCCGGTCGCGGCCCGAGCGGAGCCGCGCGCGTAAGCAAGCGGTATCCCGATACGCTTGTGCACTTCTGAGATGGCATGCTAAGACCCGGCTGTACGATTACCGTAGTTGCGTTCGTAGTAGGTACGGTACGCGCCGCTGCGCACGCGCTCTACCCAAGCCGAATTGCCGCGATACCATTCAATGGTCCGTGCCAACCCCGTCTCGAAATTCATGACGGGCTGCCATCCGGTTTCGCGCATGAGTTTCTCGCTGGCGAGGGCATAGCGGCGGTCGTGACCCGGACGGTCCTTCACATACGCGATCAGACTCTCCGGTTTGCCGGTGAGTTCCAGCACCTGGTGCACTACTTCAAGATTGGGCAGCGAACGATTGCCGCCAATGTTGTAGATCTCGCCATCGCGGCCCTGGTGCAGGACCGCCAGGATGCCCCGGCAGTGGTCCTCGACGTATAGCCAGTCGCGGACCTGTTGGCCGTCGCCGTACACCGGCAGCTCATGATCTTCCAGCGCATTGCTGATCATCAGCGGGATCAGCTTCTCCGGGAAATGGTACGGTCCGTAATTGTTAGAGGCGCGGGTGATCACCACCGGCAGCTTGAAGGTGACGAAGTATGACCGCACCAGCAAATCGGCAGCCGCCTTGGACGCCGAATAGGGGCTGCTGGGATTCAACAGATACTGCTCATCGGCTTCGCCGGGAGCCGGGATGCTGCCGTAGACTTCGTCGGTGGAGATATGCACGAAGCGCGCGGTGTGGTGCAGGCGGGCCGCTTCCAGCAGGGTGAAGGTGCCGTTGAAATTGGTACGCACCACCGGTTCGGGAGACAGGATACTGCGATCGACATGCGACTCCGCGGCGAAATGCACGATGGCGTCCGGGCGCTCTTCACCCACCAGCGCGTTGACCAGTCCGGCATCGCAAATATCGCCTTGTATGAAGCGGTAGCGCGGGTTGCCATCGACCTCCGCCAGGTTCTCCAGATTTCCCGCGTAGGTCAGCTTATCGAGATTGACCACGCGCAGATCGGTATCGCCGATCGCCATGCGGACAAAGGCCGAGCCGATGAAGCCCGCCCCGCCGGTCACCAGGATTTTCACTTGTGCTGCGTCTCCCAGTCGTAATTGATCCCGGAATCGTTGTGCGGGATGCGCCCTTCGTCCTTGGGGTTGTAGAAACGGTCGGTGAGATAGACCAGCAAAGCCTCATCGCGGCCGATAACCTTGTACCCGTGGGCCACGCCAGGCGGGATCAGCACCTGCCAGGGACGCAACCCGCCGACGTACATCGTGTTGCGGACGCCGTGGGTGGGCGAACCCAGGCGCAGGTCCACCAGCACCACCTGCAACAGGCCCTTCACGGTAGTCCAGCAATCGTGCTGGAAGAGGTGAAAGTGGAATGCCTTCACGGTTCCGGGATAGCTCACGGCGGCCGAGACCTGGGTGGTTTCGGGCGGAAAGGCGGCGGCGAGGCCGCTACCGATGCGCTGCACCTCCAGGAAGTAGCCGCGGTCGTCAGGGAAGAGCGGGAACGGCTGCACGCGGACTCCGGCGATCAGATCCGGGGATTCGGGCGAGCCGATGACCGAGCCGATTCCTTTGGAACATTCGGCAATCACCAGGTCGAGGTCGCCGGACGTGACCAGGCGGCGGCCGGAGAAGGGCACTTGTATCGGCATCAGAGGCTCTCCGCTTCCTGGCAACCGAATGGGCCACCAGATTGGCCGCGCGCAAGTGCGAGTCGAACGTGCCCGCGTCGGTCCACCAGCCATCCAGGTAAGAGAAGGTCATGGTGCCTTCGCGGATATAGGCGTTGTTGACGTCGGTGATTTCCAGTTCGCCGCGCCCGGAAGGCACCAGCGTCTTAATTTTGTCGAACACACTGGCATCGTACATGTAGAAGCCGGTGACGGCGAGGTTCGATTTGGGGCTCCGGGGCTTCTCCTCGATGCCGGCAATCCGGTCGCCGGAGATCTCGGCCACGCCGAAGCGCTCCGCGTCCGGCACTTCCTTGAGCAGGATGTGGGCGCCTTCGGACTGCCCGCGGAAACGGTCGGCCGCCGCCAGAATGTTGCCCTCGATGATGTTATCGCCCAGCACGACGCAGATCTTCTGCCCGTCGGCGAAGTGCTCGGCCAGCGCCAGGGCGTCGGCGATGCCGCCTTCACCTTCCTGGTAGGTGTAATTGATGTGCTTCAGACCGAACTGCTTGCCATTGGCCAGGAGGCGTAGAAAATCGCCTGAATTCCGCCCTCCGGTGACCACTAGAATTTCCTGAATCCCGGCATCCACGAGAGCCTGGATCGGATAGTAGATCATCGGCCGGTCATAGATCGGCAGCAAATGTTTGTTGGTGATTTTGGTAAGCGGGAACAACCTGCTCCCCGTGCCCCCAGCCAGTACGACACCCTTCATAGGCCTTTATCATAGCTGATAGAATACGCTGCATGAAACTCTACAATTGGGAGCAACTGCCGGCGGAGCAGATGAATGCCATGATCGTCCGCAAGGTGATCCATACCGGGCAGATGACGATCGCGCGGCTCAACATCCGGAAGGACGCGGTAGTGCCGGAGCACAGCCACATCAACGAGCAGGTTGCCAACGTGGAACGCGGCTCCCTGCTGTTCCATGTGGGCGGCGTCGACCAGTTGGTGGGCTCCGGCGAGAGCCTGGTGATTCCTCCTAACGTGCCGCACGGCGTGGTTGCCCTGGAAGATACGGTGGTGACCGACATTTTCACGCCGCGGCGTGAAGACTGGAGCGCAGGCGACGATGCCTATTTGAGGCGCTGACCCTCGAAGAACGCGCGCAGCAGTTCGACACATTCCACGGCCAGGACGCCTTCGACGATTTCGACGCGGTGATTGAGGATGGCGGAATCCGCCACCTGGAACTTACTGCGCACGCCGCCGAAGCGCAGGTCGCGGGCGCCGAAGACGAGGCGTTGGATGCGCGCGGCGACCAGCGCTCCGGCACACATCACGCAGGGTTCCAGCGTGCAGTAGAGCGTGGCGCCGGTGAGGCGATAGTTGCCGCACGCGGCGGCTGCCTGGCGGATGGCCAGAATCTCGGCATGGGCGGTGGGGTCTGCGCGCGCGATGGGAGCGTTGGAGCCGCGGCCAGCGATCAACCCGCCGACGACGACGATGGCGCCCACCGGCACTTCTTCCGCATGTGCGCTTTGGCCCGCTAACGCGAGCGCCTGGCGCATGAATTCCTCGTCCGTGTTCATGGAACCTCTATAATACGGAAATCCATTATGGCCGAACTCGAAATTCACCACGACACCGAACACCACTCCGACCCGATGGGGCAAAAGGTCGGAGTCATGGCATCCATCCTGGCGGTACTGCTGGCGGTGGTGACCATCGCCAGCCACCGCACGCACACGGCGGCGATCATCCACAAATCCGGATCCAACGACCAGTGGGCGTATTACCAGGCCACGCGGGTCAAACTGCATACTACCGAAGTGGGCGAAAATATGATCCACCTGCTGGATGCGAAGGGGGAGCGCGCCGACAAGATGCTGGCCGAATACGCCGGACAGGAGAAGAAGTACGAGGAGTTGAGCAAGGCGCTGCAGGAGAAGGCCAAAGGCGCCGATGAAGCGGCGGAAGCCGACGAGCACCGCGCATTGCGCTACGACGTGGGCGAGGGGTTGCTCGAAATCGGACTGGTGCTGAGTTCGTTGTACTTCATCTCGCGCAAGGGCATGTTCCCGGTGCTGGGGTTGATCGCGGGCGTGGCGGGCGTGGGGTTCGCGATCGCCGGGTTGTTGATGTAGGCAACCTAGTGGCGGAAGTGGCGGACGCCGGTGAAGACCATGGCGACGCCGAGGCGGTCGGCGGCGGCCACCACTTCCTCGTCGCGCACCGATCCGCCGGGCTGAATGAAAGCGGTGGCGCCGTGCTTGACGGCTTCCTCGACGCCATCGGCAAAGGGGAAAAAGGCGTCGGAGGCGACTACCGTTCCGGCGACGGGCAGCACGGCTTTCATGGCGCCGAGTTTGACGGAATCGACGCGGCTCATTTGTCCGGCGCCGACGCCCACGGTCTGGCCGGCGCGGGCGTAGACAATGGCGTTCGACTTGACGTGCTTGGCCACCTTCCAGGCGAACAGGAGAGCGACCCATTCGGCGTCGCAAGGCGCGCGCTGCGTTTTGACGACGGTGGCGGCGCGGTCCAGTTTCGCGGAGTCGACGGTCTGCGCCAGATATCCGCCGGAGATGGATTTCACTACCAAGGAGTCGGCGGAAGCGGACACGCGCATGAGGCGCAGGTTCTTTTTGGCGGCGAGGATGGCGAGCGCTTCCGCGGAGTAATCGGGCGCGGCGATGGCTTCGATGAACGTTTTGGCGATTTGGCGCGCGGTTTCCGCATCGATGGAGCGATTGATGCCGATGACGCCGCCGTAGGCCGATACCGGGTCCGCTTCGAAGGCCATGCGATAGGCCTCGACGAGAGAATCCTGTTCGGCGCAGCCGCAGGGATTGGTGTGTTTGATAATGGCCACGGCGGGGCGCTCGAACTCGCTGACGAGCTGCCAGGCAGCGTCGAGATCCACCAGGTTGTTGTAGCTGAGTTCCTTGCCCTGGAGTTGGGCGGCGCCGGCGATGCCGTGGCCGGGCCGGCCGTATAGGGCGGCGGCCTGATGGGGATTCTCGCCGTAGCGGAGGTCCATCAGTCTGGGGGCGCGGATGGCGAGATCGCGTGGCAGGGGGCCGGCGGCTTCCACTTGTTCGAGGCGCGCGCTGATGGCGGAATCGTAATCGGCGGTGGTGCGGAAGACCTGCTTGGCGAGGCGCCATTTGGTATCGAGGGAGAGTCCGCCATCGGAGGCGCGCATCTCCTCGAGGATGGCGGGGTAATCCCGCGGGGCGGTGACGACGGCGACGTCCTGGTAGTTCTTGGCGGCGGCGCGGAGCATGGTGGGCCCGCCGATGTCGATGTTTTCGATGAGTTCTTCGAGGTGGGCTTCGGCGTTGGCGGCGACCTCCTCGAAGCGGTAGAGGTTGACGACCACCATGTCGATGGGGGCGATGCCGTGTGCCTGGATGGCGGCCATGTGGCCGGGGTTGTCGCGCATGGCGAGGATGCCGCCGGCGATTTTGGGGTGCATGGTCTTGACGCGGCCATCGAGCATCTCGGGAAATCCGGTGACGTCGCTGACATCGGCGACGGGGACGCCGGCGTCGCGAAGGATGCGCGCGGTGCCGCCGGTGGAGACGAGTTCAGCGCCCATGGCGGCGAGGGCGGAGGCGAATTCGAGGATGCCGGTCTTGTCGGTGACGCTGAGCAGTACGCGAGAGATCTTTGCCATCTACTGGCACGATAACACGGGCCAAGCGGACGGACCGGGCAAGGTGAGACATGTATGTCTCACTGCCGGGAGCAACAATTGTTGAAAATAAACGACTTAAATGCGAATGACAGATGAAAAGTGAGACAAACTTGTCTCACTTCGCGGCTGATCGGATGCAAATACCGGACACCAGCGGGGTTGCAGTCCTCCCGCTTTCAGGATGGCACATGAAGCGAAATAAACGGCCGGCGAAAGACCGGTTAAATGACTACAAGTGTTTTGGCTTCAGCTATTTAGGAATATTTTTTGTTTGTGTCAACGGGTGCGACAGGAAATCAATCCACCACGCCTCCCGCCCCGGAGTATCGAAGGATTCTTTCCAATGCCGGGCAAACCCGGCCGCCTGTTCGGCCGCCCGCTGTTCCAGGAACCTGCGCACCTTTGGCTGGTGCTTCAAGGCTACGCGGAGCAGTCTGGCGGAAGCCACGGCATCGTTGACCTCACCCAGCCAATCCTGCAAGGTCTTGAGTGCCTGGAGACGATCTTCCAGGCCTGGCGGGTAGCACGGCCGAAAAAGCTCCAGCGTATAGCGCAGGCGCTTGGAGGCCAGGCGCAGCCGGTGCAGCCTGCGGGGTGTGGGGTCTGCCGCCAGGGTCTCGCGAACGAGGGAGAAGAAGGCGCTTACGATGGGCGGCAACGCGCGCCGGGCGTTGGCCGCCAGGCCGGCCCGCAGGTTCCATACGGTGTGGGGTGCTCGCGCCATTTCAGAGCCCCAGGCGCAGCCGCCAGCGGCGCGAGAAGGCGCGTTGCTTCCAGCGGAGCAACTGGCGCCGCAGTTCCAGACGGGCCGCGAGCCGCTCCTGGTAGAGTTGACGCAGCAGCGGGGAGACAGGTGGAACACGCGCCTTGCGGAGCAACTCAATGGCAATATCGCGATCGCGCACAGTGCCGCAGACATCCATCAGGGATGCGAGTCGCCGCCGCACCTTTTTCCACGAGTGGGCGGGGTAGAACCGGGCAAACAGGCGCAGGCAGCGGCTGAGGCGGCGGATGGCGACGCGCAGGTCATGGATGGCATCGGGATCGCCGGTGCGCGAAGCGCGATTGACCTGGGATGCCAGGCCGCGGAGCAGGACGCCGGTCTGAAGGCGCACGAACTCGCGCATGCTCATTCCCTCGCTTTCACCACCGAGATGGGGCGGCTGTAAATCTGCTGGAAGGCCTCGCCGGCGCGCTCGGCGGCCCACTGCTCGAGGTCGATGTCACCGGTGGCGCGCACCTGGAGGACCACCGCACCGCCATCGCGCAAGCGGCAGTCGACGCCGCGTATGCGGTGTTCGGGGCTGCGATCCAGGTTGTCGGCGAGGCGCAAGATGGGGATCATCATGAGCAGGATGTTGCGCTCTTCGGGCGACAAGCCGAGGTACAGGCTGTGCAGGGGATTGGGCAGCGATTTGCGATGATAGCGGCACAAGGCGGCGACGAGAATGCGCTCGCGATCGGTGAATCCGGCCATGTCCGAATTGGCAACCACGTAATAGGAATGCTTGTGATGGCTGACGGCGCTGACGAAGTGCCCCACGTCGTGCAGGAACGCGGCCGCTTCCAGGAGCTTCCCGCAACCCGGAGCAAGGCCGTGGAGCGGCTGGAGCGCGGTGAAGAGCAGGTTGGAAATGTCAGCCACTTTGCGGGCATGCTCCAGGGAGACGCCGTAGCGCCGGCCCATAACTTCCACCTCGCGCCGCTGATCGCGGCTGAGACGGGAGAGTTCGGCGCCGACATTGCGCGCGGCGAGATCGGCGATGATGCCGTCGCGCACGCCGGCGCGGGAGTAGTAGAAGGCGGGCAGGTGAAACTCCTGGAGGAACTGGAGGAGCACGCTCATGCCGGGGACGATGATCTCCGCGCGGCGGGGACCGATTCCGGTAACTTTGCGCCGCTCCGCGAGGCCAAGTCCGGAGAGCTTGAGGTACAGCCTGCGCACTTGGGCGGTGGAGACGCGCAGGCGGTCGATCTCATCGCGCTGGGCGCGCGGCGTGCGCGCCACCGTGGCTGCCACGGCGCTGGCGGTGGCCGAGGTGGCGATGACGCGATGCCAGCCGGTGTGTCCGAGGCGGCGGAGCGGAGCATCGAGCTTGGCTTGGATATACTCGTGCATCTGGTGGATTTGGCGCACGGTGGGCGGATCGTCCTTGAGAAACGCCGCGCGCAAGCGGACCGCGCCGAGCGGTTTGGAGTAGGCTTCCAGGAGGCGCCCGCGATCGGCGGCGATGACCTCGGCGCTGCCGCCGCCGATATCGATAATCAGGATACGCTTGTCGCGTTGTGGCCAGAGGCTTTCGACTCCGAGATGAATCAGGCGCGCCTCTTCGCGGCCGGAGATGATTTCCACCGGGGCCCCGGCGGCTTCGGTGGCGCGGGCCAGAAACTCGCGCTGATTGCGGGTGTCGCGAATCGCGCTGGTGGCCACTACGCGCACGCCGACGACGTCGAGTTTGCGGTAGATAGCTGCCATGCGGGCCAGCACGAGGCAGGTGGCCTTCAGGGCATCTTCGCTGACGGCACCGCTAGAGAAGACGCTCTCGCCCAAGCGGGTGACCTCGCGGTCTGAGGCGAGGACGCGCGCCGGCAGCCCGGGGACGACTTCGGCGGCTTCCATGCGGATCGAGTTGCTGCCGATATCGACGGCGGCGTAGCGGGGCACGCTTTCATTCTATCGGGCGGTGGGGAAGCGGGGTCAAGGATCTTGACCCCGCAGATCAGCATGACCGATACATATGGGTTGGGGGGTACGGGTGTAGGGCACATTCGCCACGACTACGGCGCGGCCCGCGCGAACGAATCTCTCACTACAATGAGAGAAGAAACGTATGCAGATCTACCTGCTTCGCCATGGCATTGCCGAGGATGGCAAGCCGGGCAGCCCGGATGCCGAGCGCGCGCTAACCGGCGAAGGCTGCGATAAGCTGCGGCGCGTGCTGAAGCGCGCGCGCGCTGCCGATCTCGACCCGAGCTTGATTCTCTCCAGCCCCTACCGCCGCGCCATGGAAACTGCCGCCGTCGCCGCGGAGGTTCTAGGCTACAAGGGCGAAATCGTGCGGACGCGGACGCTCGAGCCCGAGGCCTCGCCTTTCGACGCGTGGGAAGAGATCCGCAGGCGCAAGGAGGAGCGTGCCATTTTGCTGGCCAGCCACGAACCGCTGATGAGTTCGATGGCGGCGTTCCTGCTGGACAGCCCCGCATTCCGCGTGGAAATGAAAAAGGCCGCGCTGATCCGGATCGATAGCGAACGCTTCGGGCCAAAGGCGGCGGGTGTACTGAAGTGGATGCTAACACCCGGAGTGTGTTTGGAATGAATATACACAAGGCAACCGCGGAGTACGAGGATTGGCTGTCGCGGCACGTCCGCCTGCTGGCTCCCGATCTCGCGATCAAGCATGAGCAGATGCGCACCGCGCCGTTCCCTTTTCTGCGCGCCACGTTTTACCGCTGGGCCCAGGTTTGGCCCGAGATCTGCGAGGAGGCCGCCAAGGCGCCGGTAGTTTTGGCCGTTGGCGACCTGCATGTGGAGAACTTCGGGACGTGGCGGGATAGCGAAGGCCGCCTGATCTGGGGGATCAACGATTTCGACGAAGCCTGGCGCCTGCCATACACCAGCGATTTGATTCGCCTGGCCACCAGCGCCCTGCTGGCGCCGGCAGCCTGCGGAGCCAAACCAGCGGTGGACGCGCTGCTGAGGGGCTATATGGACGGGTTGGGGGCCGGCGGAAGACCCTTCGCGCTGGCCGAACACCACAACACGCTGCGCACGGTGGCGACGGCGCGACTGCACGCGCCGGAGGACTACTGGGAGAAACTGCGCGCGCTGCCGGAAGTGGAAGACGCACCACCGGCGGGCGCGCTGAAGGCGATCGCGCGCATGATGCCGGAAGGGGGCCTGCACTGGCACATCGTGCATCGGGTAGCCGGGTTGGGGAGCCTGGGCCGCGAGCGGTATGCGGCGATCGCCGATTGGCGGGGCGGCAGCATCGCGCGGGAAGCGAAGGCGCTGGCGCCGTCGGCGTGTATCTGGGCGCGGGAGGGTAAAGGTACGGCGGCGATACTGTACCAGGAGATCCTGGACAGCGCCATCCGTTGCCGCGACCCGTTTGTGCGTCTGCAAAAGCGCTGGATCGTGCGGCGGCTGGCCCCCGATTGCTCACGCATCGAACTGGCGGACATGCCGAAGGAGCGCCACGAAATCCGTCTGCTCCGCGCCATGGGATGGGAGACGGCCAACGTGCACCTGGGCAGCGCCAAGGCGCGTGAGCTTCTAGGCGATCTCAAGAAGCGCCCACGGAACTGGCTGCTGCGGGCGGCACAGGCGATGGAGAAATCGGTGCGGACGGACTTCAAGGCGCAGGAAGCGTGAGGCATCCGCTCCGTACGGCTGTGAAGCCGGAACCAAAGAGGATGACGAGCTCAACGCAGAGCTCATGCCAAGGGAGCCCGTGGTGGAATAGGGTGGGAAACCTGGTGCGCGGTGGGACAGACCATCGCCTTTCGTCTTATGTGGTGCCTGGCAGTGGCGGGCGACAGACGACAAAAGGCGATCGTCTGTCCCACCGGAGCGCAGAGACAAGCGCAGAGAAGACCAGGCGGGTCAAGACCTGGGCGCGGGAGGCGATGGAAGAGAGCGATGCTGGCGGACGCGGATTTGGCGGGCGAAAGTGCCAGCCCCCCGGGAAATGCAGAGTCCGAGCTTCGCTGAGATGCACAAGGCGGAGCCTTATGCCGCTACTCCACGCGGTAGTTGGGGGCTTCCTTGGTGATGATCACGTCATGCACGTGACTCTCGCGGAGGCCGGCGGGCGAGACGCGCAGGAAGCGGGCGTTGTGCTGTAACTCCTGGATGTCGTGGGCCCCGCAGTATCCCATGCCGCTGCGCAATCCGCCCACCAACTGATAGGCGAGATCTGAGAGCGGACCCTTAGCCGCCACCCGGCCTTCGATGCCTTCGGGCACGAGTTTGCCGCCGGCTTCCTGGGCGTAGCGTTCGGAACTGCCCTGCGACATGGCGCCCATGGAGCCCATGCCGCGATAGGTCTTGAAGGTGCGCCCCTGGAACAGGATGGTCTCGCCGGGACTCTCATCGGTGCCGGCGAGGAGGCTGCCGATCATCACGCAGTCGGCACCGGCGGCGATGGCCTTGGTGATGTCGCCGGAATACTTGATGCCGCCATCGGCGATCAAGGGCACACCGCCCTCGCGGGTGGCGCGGGCGCACTCGCTGATCGCGCGGATCTGGGGCACGCCCGCGCCGGAAACGACGCGGGTGGTGCAGATGGAGCCGGGCCCGATGCCCACTTTGACGCCATCCACGCCGAGCGAGATGAGTTCCTTGGCGCCTTCGTAGGTGGCTACGTTGCCGGTGATGAGTTGCACCTCGGGGAACTTGTGCTTGATGCTCTTGACGGCGTTCATGACGCGCGAGCTATGCCCGTGGGCGGTATCGATGGCGATCACGTCGACGTTGCGGGCGATCAACTCCTGGGCGCGTTCCAGAAAATCGCCGGTGGCGCCGACGGCGGCGCCCACGCGGAGGCGGCCCTGGCTATCCTTGGCGGAATTCGGGTACTTCAACTTTTTCTGAATATCCTTGACGGTGATCAGGCCCTTGAGGGCGAAGTGCTCGTCCACGACGAGCAGTTTCTCCACGCGATGCTTGTGGAGGATGGCCTCGGCCTGTTCGAGCGTGGTGCCGACGGAAACCGTGACCAGGTTTTCCTTGGTCATGACTTCGGAAATGGGCAGGTCGAAGCGGTTCTCGAAACGCAGGTCGCGATTGGTGAGAATGCCCACCAGGACGCCGTTCTTGGTGACCGGCACGCCGGAGATGCGGTAACGCTTCATGAGTTCCTGCGCGGCGGAAATCGGCTCGTCGGGACCGATGGTGATGGGGTCCACGATCATGCCGCTCTCACTGCGTTTTACGCGGTCGACTTCCTCCACCTGCCGCTCAATCGACATGTTGCGATGGACAATACCGATGCCGCCCTGCTGCGCCAGGGCAATCGCGAGGTGCGATTCCGTCACCGTATCCATGGCGGCGGAGACAATGGGAATATTGAGAGCGATCTCGCGCGTGAGGCAGGTGCGAGTATCCACTTCGGCCGGGACCACTTCGCTGCGGGCCGGTTCGAGAAGAACGTCATCGAAAGTCAGACCCTCAGGGAGTATGTCTTGGATCATAAGATTCTTTACATGATAGCGTGAAGGCGGTGTTCAGTACGGCAGGCCGATGTCCGGGTTCCCGGCATACGGCTGCGCGATAGCCCGGAACCGATGAATTGGCTTGGCTGGGCAGTGGCGCCAGCGGCATTCGCGGGTTGACCCTGACGTGGGCGAAAGGCACCGGCGGCCAAGTGATTACGGGCGGGGCGGTGACGAGCGTTTTGGAGCGGTGAAGTGAGCTTGCCAACGCAGCCGAATTCGACTACCCTAAAGATAGAGCGAGACACCTTCCTCCCTCTTCGGACGGCTTGAACTAAGTCAGGTTATCCGGTTCATGCCGTGGCCGCTTGATCTGACCGGGTGCCGAGTCTGGAAACCTTAAAAGCCACCCGCGCGCCGGTGGATTGCCCGCCAGTCCGGTCGATCGCAGGACGCATGATGTGCTGGCTGTACCCAAACCGTGGATGGGCGCCGTTGCCTGCCCGGCCGATACGCAAGGGAAACGAGGAAAGCGCATGCTCGGAACAATCACCCGATTCAGCAAAATGACCAGTAGTGGCGCGATCCGCTCGGAGCAGGGCGTAAGCTTCGACTTCGACCTCACCGGAGTATTGACCTACGATGTCGCGGCACTCGCCGCGGGGAAATTCGTTCATTTCGAAGCTGCGGGTCGAGCGCCGTGCAAGGCCATCAACGTCTCGCTGGAACCCCCCGCCGCCGTTCACCCGGGGGCCGAGCGCTACAGAGAGATCACGCAACTCCGGTACGTCGGGTTCCAGCACCTGGAGAATCTGCGGCGTTTCCGCTTTGAACGCATCACGCCAGGGGCACCCACCCAGTGTTTCGAGGTGGCGGCGAACCTGGCCTTGTTCCACAGCTTGCGTATCGCCATACAAGAAGGGCCCTCTCTGTGCATGCGCGTGATCGCGGCCGAACTGGAAGCAGGGCGTAAGTGGGAAGACCTGGCCTGCTGCCCGCTCACCGAACAACACATGCGGGACTACCTGGCGAGCCGGCCCGCGCCGGGCTCAAAATTACCCAAGGCCCCGCGGCGTCCTTCGGTGTATACGGCGCCCGCGCCCTGGACTTGAGAGCCGCCGTGGTGCTTTCGATGAGATGTGAGTGGAGGAGACACCTATGAAAAAACGCCGTGTGACGCAGTCCTTCAGTGCCCAGCAGTCGACATCCCGCGCCCGAGGCAATTTCGCGGTGGGCGACCTTCTGATCTTGCAGGAAAGCCCGGAGACGCCGGAACAGATGAGGTTCGTGCGGATGAATGGCCTTCGTCCGAATCTGGGACGCGAACTCCACTACCTGGTGGAAGCAGCGGAGATGCACGAAAAGACCGAAGCCGTATAGCGGTTGGGTGTAGGTGGGCAGGCAATTCCGGCCAATGCCACATGTGGGGCACGGGCGATTTCCCGTTCGTCCGCTAGAATAAAAAGAGTGCCCTACGATCTCATCGTCATCGGGAGTGGTCCCGGCGGCTACTCCGCAGCTATCCGCGCCGGCCAGTACGGACTAAAAACAGCGCTCGTCGAAAAACAAGCCAAGCTCGGCGGAACGTGTCTCCTGGTGGGATGTATCCCCACAAAGAGCCTGCTCCACACGGCGGACGTCTGGGAACACTTCGTACACGCCGAGGCCGAAGGCATCCACGTCGAAAACCCGCGGCTGGACTACCCGAAGGTGAAGGCGCGCAAGGACGGCATCGTCAACAAGCACTCCAAGGGCGTGGAGATGCTGCTGAAGCGCGCCAAGGTGGAACGCGTGGCGGGCTATGCCACGCTCAAGGGCAGCGGCAAGGTGGAAGTGCGGACCGAGGCGGGGGTGCAGAC
>JAPKZC010000703.1 GCA_026394025.1 Candidatus Solibacter sp. | reverse complement strand
TTCGGCTTGGCATGCCAGATTGAGGATTACCATTTCAACCAGATCCGCACCGAAAGGGCTCAGTAAGGGCCCAGGTAGCTCCAGAATTCCGCACGCCCTGTAAGGATTATTTCATCTGGCGATATTCGCGGTCGCCGAGCCTATGCGGTTGGTGAGAGTCACTGACACGGGAATGACGGCGGCGGCGTCACCTTGCACGGTAAATGGCTGGGTGAAGATGAAGACGCTGCCGAACTGGCTGTTGGCTGGATCCATGAACCAGTTCCCGAAAAGCGTGCTGGCATCCACCGTGACCGAAGAGGCTGACGGCTGGAGGCTTTGGCCCGAAGCCGCGCTGAACGCGAACACCGCTTGGGTGACCTCACGCGCGGTGGAGAAACCGGTGACCACGATGTTGATCGTACTCCCGCTTCGATTCACTTGAACGCTGCGTATGACGGGTGCGGCCCGCGCCACCTGGGCCGTAATCGCAGGCGCCGGGCTGGGGGTGATATCGATGCCGCCGGCGTCGAGCCGCAGCGAAACGTTGATGGTGCCCGACACGGTCCCGGTCTGGATGGCGAGGGGCGCACTGGCGGTGGTGCTACCCACCGGAATGTCGAAAGCGGCGGTTGTGCCGCCCGTGGAGAACTGGACGGTCCGGTCGGCTGGCCCGGAATCGGGAGAGAAGCTGAGAATCGCCTGCCCGGTGATCGGAGCAGGGTAGGCTGAATCGATTGCCACCTGCAAAGTGTACTGTTGCGCCGGCGCGGCGGTGCTGGGCAGGCCGGAGATTGTCGCCCCAGGGCCCGCCGGCAGACTCACCACGAGAGTAAACCGGTCGGTCAGGATCGCCAGCGCGCTGTCCTGGACGGTGACGGCGGGAAAGAAGCTTCCGGCTGCCGTCGGCGTGCCGGCGATCTGCCCGGTAGTGGAGTTGATGGTGAGTCCGGCCGGCAGGCCGCTGCTGGACCACCGATAGGGCGACTGGCCCCCGGAAGCGGCGATCGATTGCGTGTACGGTTGATTCAGCCTGGCATCGGGTAATTGCCTGGGGGTTGTGATGGAAAGGGTCGCTGGATTCACGGTCAGTGGGAGCGATCGAGCAGCCGTAAGGTTGGCTGAATCGGTGGCTTGAATAGTGAAGCTGAACGCTCCGGCGGTGGTCGGTGTGCCGCTGATCGCCAAGCTCGAGGGATCGAAGATTAGTCCCGGAATCGGTCCTGCGATCAGGGACCAGGTGTAGGGCGGCGTTCCGCCATTGGCCACCACCGGGACCTTCTGATTGTAGAGGACACCTACGGTGCCCGCCGGCAATTGGGAGCCAACGGTGATCGTCAGCGTGGGCGGGTTGATGACGAGCGAATACGATTGCGCCGCCGCGGCGCCCGACCGATCGGTAGCCTGCACGGTGAAAACGAAGGTGCCGGCGGTTTGGGGTGTTCCCTGGAGGTCGCCAGTGGCGGAATCGAGAATCAGGCCGCCGGTGTTGCCGGAGACGATGGTCCAGGTATACGGCGGATTG
>JAPKZC010000313.1:343-8334 GCA_026394025.1 Candidatus Solibacter sp. | reverse complement strand
TCGACCCGTACGGTCGCGGCGGTTGCCATCCCAGCGACTATCGGGCCACTGTCCTTGCTCGGTTCAACTGCAATGACGTTCCTGAAGATGGGCCTGGTTTTCTTCGGAGGCGGCTTCGCGCTTGTGCCCGTCCTGCATCATCGGCTGGTGACGCAGCTTGGTTGGTTAAACCCTCGGGAATTTCTGGACGGTGTCGCTATCAGCAACTTGACTCCGGGCCCCATCGCGGTGCTGGCGACCTTCGCCGGATACCGCGTAGCCGGCGTCGCCGGCGCTCTTGTGGCATCGGCGGCGCTGCTGGCTCCGGCGATGGGCCTCATGTGGTTGTTGAGCGGGCAGTATGAGAGCTATCGCGACGATCCTCGTGTACAGCGGTTTCTGGCGGGAGTAAATCCGGCTGTGACCGGACTCATCTTGAGTGCGGCAGTGCTGTTGCGGGGCAGCGCTATCCGTTCCTGGCGTGGGTGGATTCTCTGCGGAGTATCCCTGCTCCTGCTCCGGAAATTCCGCTGGCACCCCGCTTTCGTGCTGGCCATCGGATCCCTTGCGTGGTATATCGGAGTGCCGCCGTAAATATAGGGAAGAAAAACTCCGAAAGAACGGTCAAATGTAAGATGCGGCGCATGCAGATGTGGATCGAAGCTTTCGCTGTACTGCCATTTCTGGCGTACGGGGGTGTGCCGCAGGATCAGCACGCCCGAATACAGCGCATCGAAAAGGCGGTGCTCGCGCCATGCTGTTACACGGAAACCGTGGGGCAGCACCAAAGCGAGATTGCCGTCCAGATGCGGGTTGAGATCGCGAAGTGGGTGGAGCAGGGCAGAACCGATGAGGAGATTCTCGACACGTACGCGAAGCGATATGGCGCCAAGGTGTTGGTGGATCCGAATACCATACCGAAGGGATGGACGTTAGTTGTGCCGTGGGCCGCCGCCGGCCTAGGTACGCTCGGTGCAGCCTGGATGCTGTGGCGCTGGCGCGCAGCGAGGCTTTCCAGGGCTGCTCCATCAGATGCCGGAGCGGTTATCCTCCCCGATATTCCCGACTTCGATGACGAGTGATATGCAACCACTATTCTGAATTGGAAGGCCATTGGGCGAGGCCTTGGTGTGTCCTGCTTCCAACGCGGACGACAGCAATTTCTACCTCGGCACAAAAGTGGAAGAGCTGGCGGGGACGGGCGTGCGTGACGCGCAGGGAGGGCAGCTACGCGCTACCCGTGGCGGCGAAACGGGCGCCATCTCTTCAGGGGCGCTAGTACACGTCCGGAACAGGCACAAAAATGCGCCAGGATTCCGGGCTGGATCGTGGCGGGCCTGACGGCCTGCGGATGCGGCGCCCCGTAAATCTCCTCCAGATCATGATCCAATTCCGCCCTATAGGATCTTCGCTTCCGCAGGGCCGATGCGGATCCGCAGAGCAATCCAACCAAGATCACCAGGATGCACAGGACGACTGCGGCTCCGAGCAGGGCATTCGTCAGATTAAGCCAGAAGGTTTTGGGAAGCCAAAGGCAAACCATGCTCGTGCCTCGCGATCCGGCCGGGCGGCCCAATGCCGAGAAGTTGCCCAGCCCGTTCCACCACGTCGGGAATCGCCGACTCGACATCGGGGTGGATGGGACCACCGACCGTCGTGCAATCCGCAGCCTCGACCGCAATGATCGTGGTTTGTTCGGGCACGGGCAGATGCAGGAGCCTGGCGACATCCAGCACTTCGAAGAGGCCCAAAAAGTGGGGCGAGCCGCCCGGCGTATTGTCCACCTGATCGCTGGTGAATACGAAGACCGTACCAGGCTCGGCGGTGCCTGTCATGACGGTGTCCACCACCAGCAGGCGTGCTACGCCCAGCAGGTCGTCCAGCAAGCCAAAGCCGGCCGATGAGGAACAGCGAACTTCGACTTGCCCCGGGTAGGCGTGCTCTACTTCTCGCGCCGCCAGTATGCCGAAGGCATCGTCGGCCAGGATCTCGCTGCCCAGGCCAAGGACACGAATTCGCGCGTTTTCATTCTCTGTGGATGCTCCCATCAGCGTTGCGCCTCAACACAGCGAGCGGAACCCCGCGCGGGTTGCGCACCTGCACCAGGAGAGGCATGCTGCCCGGAAGCGAGTGCGTGGCGCACCCCAGACACGGGTCGTATGCACGAAATGCCATCTCCACCATGTTCAACAGACCCTCCGGGACGTCGCCTCCCGTGATCAGCTTTTTGGCGGCTTTCTCCACGCCCAGGGCGATGCGCGCGGCGTTGTTCTGCGTTGCCACAATCAGATTGGCGGCGGTGATGATTCCCCGCTCGTCGGTGCGATAGTGGTGGAACAGCGTTCCGCGCGGCGCTTCCACGACACCGACTCCTTCGCGCGGAACGGCGCTGGGGAGCGTTCGCACCATGGGGCTGGTCAATTCGGGATCGTGAGCCAGCTCTTTCATACGCTCGGCGGCATAGAGCATCTCCACAACTCTGGCCCAGTGGTTGGCAAGCGTGTGATGGACCGGCCGGCCGCCCAGTACACCGTGGAACTGGAGGTAGGCCTCCTGGGCGGGCGAGTGGCGTGGCGAGGCCATCGGCGACATTCAACCGCGCCAGCGGCGCGACGCAGTACACGCTGCTCTCCTCGCCCTCAGAGAAACCCTTCCACCCGAGTCCTTTCAGGTAGCAGAATTTCATGTAGCTCCAGGGCTCGGTGTGCTCCGCGATGTGGTCCTGGTACTTGTCCGGCTGGAACCGGACCCATTCGTGCCCATCGGGCGAGATCACGCGCAAGGTGCCGTCATAGAAATTGAGCCGGTTCTGCTCGTCCACCAGGCCCATATAATACGTGCGGTCGGTGAACGCGTCGGAGCGGATCAGATCCACATAGCCGGAGTTCTGGAGGACCAGTTTCTCGAAGAGCTCTAGCGTGAAGCACGCGAAGGCAACGCCACGCCCCCGGGCAAGCCGAATACCGGGTGCGCCGCCTTGCCGGCGGCCAGCGCCATCAGTTCCCGAAGCTTGCGCCGCATGGCGATCACTTTCAGCCCGGTCTCGGCGCCAACTTTGGCAATCACGCCCAACACGTTCCGTTCGGCGGCCGGAGCCTGCGGTCCGACCACGAAATCCGGCCCGCCCAGGAAATAGAAGTGGAGCGCATGGTCCTCTACAAAGAACGTGGAATAGACCAGTTCGCGGATCTTGCGGGCCGCCGGCGGAGGGGTCACCTGGTAGAGAGCGTCCAGGGCTTTCGTCGAAGCCATGTGATGAGCCGTTGGGCAAACGCCGCAGATGCGCGACGTGATCTGCGGCATGTCCTCGGCCGGCCGCCCTTGCGCGAACTTCTCGAATCCCCGCAGTTCGGGCACCTGGAAAAACGCGCGGTCGACCCCGCCTTGTTCGTTGAGGAAGATTTCGATCTTGCCGTGCCCCTCTAGCCGGGTAATGGGATTAATGGTGATTCTGCGAGCACTGTCCATAACCGTCACTCCATTCGCCGCCGGCCCAGCATCGAAGACGGCAGGCTATACCGATAGAATGTGCCAACCGGGTCCGGAACCGCTTCCAGAGCCCGCTCGATCTGACTCTCGTCATTCGATTCGATGACCGAGGCGATGGCGGAGAGAGCCTTGGCGCCGTAGTCCCGGACACGGCTGGTCGGGCCGAAGCAGCCGGTGCAGGGCATGTTGCCGCGGATGCACAACGCGTTGCACCCCGCCCGGGTTCCCGGCCCCAGGCAGACCAGGCCCTGCGCCAGCAGGCAGGTCTGCTGGTCCGCCACAACCTGGTGCGGCCGGACGAACTCCTTGACCAGCAACTTCTCGGGACGCGAGTCCTTGCGCGGGCATTGCTCGCAAAGCGCGTGATCAGGGGCCAGGACCGCTCCTTTGGGCGGCAACTCCGGCGCAAGCAGCGCATGCACCGCATCGCGAATGAGGTTCGGAGTGGGTGGGCATCCGGGCAGGTAATAGTCCACCTGGATGACACGATCCAGCGCGACCACCGTATCGAAGAATTCGGGCAGCGACAACGAATATCCGTTTTCGCTGTACCGTCTGGCGGGCGTCACGCCGTCCCGGTAGACCTCGGCCAAGATGCCTTTGGCATCGCTCAGATTGGCCAGTCCCGGGATCCCGCCCAATTGGGCACAGATGCCAAACGCGACCACCACCAGCGACTTGGCTCGCAGCAACTCCGCCATCTCCTGCTGATGGCTGTTGCGGATCGCGCCGTTGATGAAGCTGGCCAGAATGGAGCCGTCCGGCATGGCCGCCACATCCTTCTCCTTGAAGTCGAGTGCCACCGGCCAGAATACGATATCCACGGCGTCCGCCACGCCGAGCAGTTCCTCATCCAGATCGACGACTGCTTCTTCGCAGCCACCACAGGACGCACACCAGTAGAACGCCACCTTGGGCTTCATGCGACCTCCTTCCGCACAGGTTGAACTCGCGGCCCCAATGCCCGCAACTTCTCCACCATGTCGTTGATTACGGTCTTCACCCGTTCGCCTTCCGCGGCCGAAATCCACTCCAGTCGAAAGCGCTCCTCTTCGATGCCCATCTGCTTCAACAGGCGGCGCAGGAGCGCCACGCGGCGGAGCGCCTTATAGTTGCCTTCCTGGTAGTGGCAGTCGCCGGGATGACACCCGCCGATGAGGACTCCGTCCGCGCCCTTGGCGAACGCATCCAGCACGAATTGCGGATCCACGCGGCCGGAGCACATCACGCGAATCACGCGCGCATTTGGTGCGTGTTTGATGCGCGAAGTTCCGGCCAGGTCCGCCGCCAGATAGGTGCACCAGTTGCAGAAAAACGCTACGATTTTAGGTTCAAACACTTCAGGCATAGGTCAATATCCCCTCAATTTCTTCGAAGATCTGTTCGTCTTCAAACAGGTGCTGGCGAATCGAACCAGAAGGGCAGGCGGCGACACAGGTGCCGCAGCCCTTGCACGTAGCCTGGTTGATCCGAGCCTTCTTCTCTTGCTCCAGAAATGTGATGGCGTGGTACGGGCACAATGGGATACAGGTCTTGCATCCGGAGCAGACGTCTTCGTCGGTGTAGGCTGTGTTGGGCTCCGTCTCGATGGAACCAGAGTCGATGAGGACCAGCGCCTCGGCGGCCGCGGCGCCGGCCTGGGCCACCGTATCGGGAATGTCTTTCGGGCCCTGGCAACATCCAGCCAGAAAGACGCCATCGGCAAACGTGTTAACCGGGGCCAACTTCGGATGCCGCTCAGTGAAGAATCCCTCGCCGGAACAGGTCATGTTGAACATACGGCAGACATCCTGGGCGTCGGAGCGCGGCTCAAGTCCTACGGACAGAACGACCATGTCCACCGGAATGCGCCGCACCAAGCCGGCCAGCGTATCTTCCACGCGGAGGATCAGCTTGCCTTCTTCCGTGGGGTCCAACGCCCAGTCCGTGACCTCCGCCACACGGCCACGGATAAAGTGCACCTTCTCATTCAGCAGCTTCTGGTAAAACTCCTCAAAGCCTTTTCCGGGGGTGCGGATATCGATGTAGAAATTGAAAACTTCCGCGCCGGTGCGCTCTTTGATCAGGTGCGCCAGCTTGAGCGAGTACATGCAGCAGACACGAGAGCACCAGCGGTTGGTGTTCTCGTCGCGCGAACCCACGCAGTGCACGATGCCGACCGTTTTGGGTATCCGGCCGTCGCGCAGAACCACCTCCCCGGCCGTGGGACCGGAAGCATTCACGAGGCGCTCGACCTCGAGTGCCGTGTACACGTCCGGATAGACGCCATAGCCGTAATAGGGGGCGCGCCGCGCATCGAACACCTGGAATCCGGTGGCCACGATGATGCTGCCGACTTGGATCTCTTCGGTCTTCTCTTCCAGTTGGAAGCTGATGGCGTGGCGATCTCCGCAGGCATCGATGCAAGTCTTCTTGCACTTTCCCGACTTGAACTGAATGCAGGCTTCGGGATCGATCACCGGCACCTGCGGCACCGCCTGGGGAAATGGAATGTAGATCGGCTTGCGGCTGGCCAGGCCCGCGTTGAATTCATCCGTGAATCTACCTTCCTGGTAGAGGCACGCCTCCAGACATTCCAGGCATCCAGTGCAGAGGTCTTCGCGCACGTAGCGCGTCCGGCGCTTCACAGTCACCTGGTAACTGCCGACGTATCCATCCACCTGGACCACTTCGGAGTAAGTCCAAAGCGTGATCTTCTGGTGTGCCTTCACGGCGGACATCTTGGGAGTCAGAATGCAGGCCGCGCAGTCGAGCGTGGGGAACGTCTTGTCGAACTGCGCCATGTGGCCGCCGATGGTCGGCTGGCGCTCCACCAGGTAGACATGCTTGCCCGCATTCGCCAGGGTGAGCGCGGCGTGGATTCCGGCGATGCCGCCTCCGACAACCAGCACGTCCGGGTGGATCGGGATCCGGCTTCTCTCCAGCGCTTCGTGACGGGCGACCCGCCTTACCGCGGCCCGGAGCAGATCCTGGGCTTTGCTGGTCGCTTCCATCCTATTCTCATGCACCCAGGAAATGTGCTCCCGGATGTTCACCATCTGGAGGTAGAAGGGATTCAGGCCGGCCGCCGCCACGGCTGCGCGGAAGGTTTGCTCGTGCAAATGGGGTGAGCAGGACGCGACCACGATGCGATTCAGCCGCTGGTTCGGGATGTCCTGGCGAATCAGGTCCTGCCCGGAGTCGGAGCAAAGGTACTTGTATTCCCGCCACACCACCACGTTGGGCATTGTGGCCGCAGAGGCAGCCAGCGACTTCACATCCACCGTGGCGGCGATGTTGGCGCCGCAGTGGCAGATGTAAACGCCGATGCGAACTGCCCCGCCCGCCTCAGACATAGCTCTCCACTTCGCCCGGGTGTTTGGGAAACCACTCGTCGATCGTCCGTCGCCCCGAAATCGCGCGATGCAATCCCAGGGAACGCAGGTCGCCACCCAACGCCCAGCCCATGATCTGCGTGAAGAAGAGGATCGGCAGGTCGAACGCCTCGCCGGTTTCCGCGCGGATTTCGGCTTGGTACGCATCCAGGTTGTACTGGCATAGCGGGCAAACCGTGGCGATCGCCTTGGCTCCCTTCCGGACCGCCTCTTTAAGAAGGATGTAATTCAGGCGTACGCCCACGGGGTGAATCGTGCCCGTCAGGGAGCCACCGCAGCATTTCGTCTTGAGGGCGAACTCCACGGTGGGCACGCCTGCGGCCTGGAGCAGTTGATCCATCCGGGTCGGGTTGTGAACATTGTCGGCCTCGCCATACGGCCGGACCAGTTGGCAGCCGTAGTAGCAGGCGACGCGCCCGCCGTGCCAGTGGCGCACGACTTTAGAGCGGATCCGATCCAGCTCGACATCCGTGAACAGGACCTCGAGAGGGTGGCGCACCTTGACGGAGTTCAGCGCTGGCAGACTGGCTGCCGCCAGCGACTCCCGCACGCGTTCCGCCACCTGCGGGTACCGTTGGGCGTATTCCTGCACCTTTCGAAGGCACAGATAGCAGGCGCTACAGGGAGTGACCAACTCGCGAAATCCGCTCTGGTGCGCAATCGCCAGGTTTCTCGCCGAGAGCAGGAACGCCAGATTCTCGTCGATGCACATGTAGGACGTGGCGCCGCAGCAATTCCAGTCGCGCAGTTCTTCCAACGATAGGTCCAATAGATGGAAGAGGGTCAGCAGACTCTCCTCGTATGCGATGCCAGTGCCTCGCATGGAACAGCCCGGATAGTACCCGTAGGTGGCGGCAGTCATCGGTGCCCCCGAACGGCGAGTTCCGCCCGCAACTCCTTCACCCGTTCGATATGTTCCCTACGCAGGGAGAGCCTGCCGGTTCGAAGCAGCAGCCACCCCGTCCAGATCATGCTGAACAGCTGCAGGGGATTGGAGCGGAGCGCCATCCGCAACACCAGCCAGAACTCGGAGCTGCGGCCGCGGTCGCTGACGATTCCGTAAAACTCCTGCGCCAGCACGGGAATCGGGAACCGGCGCGGATAGAGTTTGTGCTGGAGCGCCTCTCGTTTGAGGCTGTACATGACGTC
>JAPKZC010000313.1:0-333 GCA_026394025.1 Candidatus Solibacter sp. | reverse complement strand
GCCGCGGGCAGTGGACGGCGCAGGCGTAGCAAGAGGCGCACAGCCAGATGGTCTGGCTGCGCAGCGCATCCTCGCGGAACCCCTCGCGAACCAGCGCGATGATGCGGCGCGGGCCAAAGTCCATGTAGATCGAGAGCGGGCACGTTCCCGAGCAGGTGCCGCACTGCAGGCATGAGAAGAGCCCTTCGCACCCCGGCCGCTCGGAAACGCGCTGCGCCCATTGGGGATCCGCCTCCCTTTGGAACTTCATCTTGCGGCGCATCTCCGGCCTGCGCCACCAGAGGGCTGTTAATCTGCTCATGGAACACCTCGTCCGCAAGCGAACTCAAACGC
>JAPKZC010000465.1 GCA_026394025.1 Candidatus Solibacter sp. | reverse complement strand
GCACCAGCCACGCGTTGAATTCGAACTTGCGCCGGCGCAGCGTCTCCGCCGTGCGGAACAGCACGCCGGTGCGCTCTTCCACGGAGGCGTATTGCCACTTGGCGAAGGCCGCGAGCGCCGCCTGCATGGCGGGCTCGACGTGCTCCAGGCCGGCCTTCTGATGGATCCCGATCACTTCAGCCGGATTCGCCGGGTTAATGGAGACAATCTTGTCATTCGTGCGGATACGTTCGCCGCCGATGACCAGGTCGTATTCGCGCCCCAGTTGCTTGCGGACCTCGGCAATTGCCTCGCGCATGCCGCGGACGTTCTCCGGCTTGCGATAATCGGTGATCGGCTCGTTGACGAACGGCCCTACGCTACTCTGAGTGGAGATTGACATGGGTAAGCCACTATTATATCGAAGCGCTTTCACGCTCACGGGAATCGCCATGACGCTTCCCCTGCTGGCGCAACCGGTCTTCACGGATGTCTTCCCGCCCGATGAGTACGCCTCCCGGCGGGCGCGGGTGATGGCCAGGATCGGCGACGCCGTGGCGATCATCCAGGGCACCACCGAACGGCCCGGGGAACAACCGCTGCGCCAGGCGAATCAGTTCTTTTACCTTTCGGGCGTGGTGGAGCCGAGGGCGATTCTGCTGATCGACGGGCGGACCCAGCGCTCCAGACTGTTCCTCAATCCCCGCAACGAGCGTCGCGAGACCATGATGTTCGGCCCCGGACTGTACCCGGGGGAAGAGGCGGCGAAAGCCACCGGAATCGAAGGCGTCGTGGCGCGCGGCGAGTTCCAGGCCGAGCTCGACGGAGTTCGCGAGGCGGGCCGCACCATCTACACGCCCTTCCGTCCCGAAGTCCTCGGCTGCGCCTCGGCCAGTGACCCTGCGGCACTGGCGCGCGCCACCAGGACCGACCCCTGGGACGGCCGCATCTCGCGCGAGGAAGCTTTCCTGCAACACCTGAAATTTGCGTCGCCGCGATCCAAGATCGAAGACCTCGACCCCTTTCTCGATGAAATGCGCGGCGCCAAAAGCCCGCGGGAGATCGCGATTCTGCGCGAAGCCACACGCATCACCGGACTCGGCATTATCGAAGCCATGCGCGATACCCGTCCGGGCATGAAGGAATATGAGCTCCAAGCTGACGCGGAATATGTCTTCAAGAAGTACGGCGCGTATGGTCCAGCCTACTTCGCGCTGATCGCCACCGGCGAAAATACCTGGTACTCGCACTATCACAAGAACACGCGCACCCTGGATGCCGGCGACCTCGTGCAATTCGATTACGCGCCGGACTTCAGGTACTACTCGAGCGATGTAACGCGCGTCTTCCCGGCCAACGGCAAGTTCACCCCGTGGCAGCGCGAGTTCTATACCATTTACCTCCGCCTTTACCAGGCGCTGATGACGTCGATTCAGGTACACCTGCGGCCGTCGGATGTGATCAAGAATGCTGTGCTTAACATGGACGCGGTGATGAAAGGCTACAAGTTCACCGATGACCGGATCAAACAGGCCGCCACGCAGTTCGTCGAACGCTACCGCAACAGCCGGTCCAACTCGCTGGGACACAACGTGGGGATGGAAGTTCACGACGTGCCCAGCCCCACCGTCACCCTGGAACCGGGCCAGGTATTCACCATCGAACCCGCCATGCAAATCGCCGGGGAACACGTGGGGATACGCCTCGAAGATATGATCTTGATCACGAATACCGGCTACGAGAACCTCTCCGCTTTCGTGCCCATCGAGATCGCCGACATCGAGAAGATGATGACCAGACACGGTCTCAGCGACGCACAGGTGAAATTGAAATGAGCAAGTAGGCGTAGTACTTAATGCCCAGTACGCTCGCAGTACAAGCGCTGCGAATTGGGCCTTTCCTGTGCGGTGCTCACATGAGATAACTGACCCATGGGTTATCGCGCCATGCAGTTCGCCTGCTATTGCGGAAAGGCGCCGGATCGAATCCTCGAAATTGGCTTCACCAGCGACCGGCACATGGTGGTGCACTTTTGGTGCTCCTCGTGCAGTCGCGTGCTCTTCGTTTCCCACTCGCTCGACGAGTGTGCGCTTGCCTGTCCCCCGCCCGACGCCCAGGCCGAATCACAGTCGGCGGCGGAAGACGTGCGTTTCCTGCAAAGCCTCGGCATCGCGGTCCCCGAGTAGCTCCATGCGGCGTCCACGCCGTGCGCGCTCTTCCTGAATTCGTATCTGGAGCCCCTGGAATGCCATGGGTAACTCCATGGTAGCGTGAAGCTCACGGCGTGGACGCCGCACGCCCGAGCAGTAGCCGCCAGGGGGCAAACGCTCCGGACCCGGTGGGTACCCCGGTCGCGGATGGAACTGTGCCACCCTGAAATCATGCGTTGGATCGGTGCGTTTCTGCTGTTGCCGCTTTCGCTGGCGGCTCAAACCATACCCGACGACTCATGTTCCATCGGCGGCCAGGTATCGAATGCGGCCACCGGAGAGCCGGTACGGCGCGCCTTGGTGTACTTGCGGCGAGTCGATTCGTCGCCCGGCGTGACCAACATCCAGGTCAGCAGTACGGCCACCACGGATGCCGCCGGGCGGTTCGCCATGGTGGGTATCGTGCCCGGCAAGTACCGGCTCTCGGCGGAGCGTAGCGGCTTTATCGCCACGCAGTATGGCTCGCGCGGACCCGGCAAGGCGGGCACCCTGCTGACGCTTGATCCGGGACAGAAATCGAATGACCTGGCGATGCGCCTGACGCCGCACGGGGTAATCGCGGGGCGCGTGCTGGATGAGGAGGGCGAGCCGGTCAGTGGAGTGGACGTTCAGGTATTGCGCCAGCAATATATGCAGGGCCGGAAGCAGATGTCGCGCACGAATGGCGCGTCGACCAACGACTTGGGGGAATACCGCGTCTTCGGCCTGGCACCGGGACGCTATTATGTGAGCGCCGCATCGCGTCAGAATCCGACGCTGCCGCAGGGCGAGGACGAGTACGTGACCACCTTCTTTCCGCGCACCACGGACGTCACGGCCGCGGCTCCCATCGACGTGGGTCCGGGCGCGCAACTGCGTAACATCGATATCCCCCTGACCAGGATGCATACGGTGACCGTGCGGGGCCGCGCGGTCAGCGAGGTCCCGGTGCCCACGGGCACGGAGAACGCGCGGCGGACGTTTGTCAATGTGATGCTCTCGGCGCGCAACGTGATGGCGGTTGGCGGCTTCGCTCGCGGCGCAACGGTGACCCCGGAGGGGACCTTCGAGTTCCGTGGCGTGACGCCGGGATCGTACTTTGTGGTCGGCGCGGTGAATTTGGCGGGGAAGACGCTCACGGCGCGAACGCCGATCCAGGTGGGCACCTCACCCATCGAAGGGATCTCGCTCACCGTCCGCGGCGGTGTCCCGGTCGGCGGGCAGGTGCGGGTGGAGGGTGAAACCACCGAGAGCCTCGCCAAGATGCGCGTGACGCTTCAGCCGACCGAAATCAGCGGCGTCGTATTCGGTCCGATTCCCGCCCAGCAGGTGAAGCCGGACGGCAGCTTTCAACTGGACGACGTCGGCGCGGATCGATACACTGTCTTGGTCGCGCCCTTGCCCGACGGCTTCTACGTCAAGAGTGTCCGCTCCGCCAACCTCGATGTGTTGGCGGGTGGCCTGGAGATCGCCGGCAGTTCTCCGTCGCCGCTGGATGTCGTCCTGAGCCCCCACGCCGGGCAGGTGACCGGCGCCGTGATAGATCCGAAGGCGCAGAAACCGGCGGCCGCAGTGACCGTGGTGCTCGTTCCCCAGGAAAAGGAGCGGCGCGATCGCGAAGCATTCTACAAAACAGCCACCACCGATCAGGCCGGTCTTTTCTCCTTCAAGAGCGTGGTGCCGGGCGAATATCGCGTCTACGCCTGGGAAGAAGCCGACTACGGCGCGTGGATGGACCCGGACTTCATGAAGCCGCTGGCGGGCCGCGGCCAGGCCGTGAGCGTTGCCGAGAGCGGCCGTCACGCCATTCAGGTGAACCTGATTTCGCCGGAGCAGTGATTTTCTGAATCCCCCTCCGGCGTGTGATAGACTCAGGTTTCCGTTAATGTAAAATCCGTGGAATTGCAGAGGTCCACCGTTGAAACTCGCTGCCGTTGATTACCTGATACTCGCCCTTTATTTCGGTTTCGTCCTCGGTATCGGCTGGAGGCTTCGCAAGAAGATCTCCACCAGCGGGGATTTCCTTACCTCCGGCCGTTCGGTGCCGGTATGGATCACCAGCCTCGCCTTCCTGTCGGCCAAGCTCGGCGCTCAGGAACTGGTGGGCATGTCGGGACAGGGTGCAAAGTATGGCATCATGACGGCCCACTTCTATTGGGTGGGCGCCATTCCGGCGATGATTTTCGTCGGGCTTTTCATGATGCCGTTTTACTGGGCCAGCCGGGCGCGTAGCGTTCCGGAGTATCTCAAGCTCCGCTTTGACGAAAAGACGCGGGCGCTGAATGCCCTGGCGTTCGCCGTCATGACGGTATTCTCATCCGGGATTTCGATGTACGCGCTGGGCCTTCTCCTGCACTTGATCCTGGGATGGAGTTTCACCGCCAGCGTGCTTTGTTCCGCCGCCATCGTACTGGCCTATACCTTCCTCGGCGGCCTGACCAGCGCGATTTATAACGAGGTTCTCCAGTTCT
>JAPKZC010001053.1 GCA_026394025.1 Candidatus Solibacter sp. | reverse complement strand
TTCTGTCTTCTGTTCGGGAGGTGGGGATCATCGAACCGCTTATCGTATTTCCGCACGGCACTAATGCCGGGACATATCTGTTGCTGGACGGGCACGTGCGCTTCGAAGTCTTGAGAGAATTGGGTCAAGCGCACACGCGGTGCCTCATCGCCACTGACGACGAAGCCTACACTTACAACAAGCGAGTCAACCGCCTCGCCACGATTCAGGAACACATCATGATCTTGAAGGCCATCAAGAATGGCGTCGCTGAAGACCGGATCGCCAAAGCCCTGAATGTCGACGTGGCGAGCATTCGGCAGAAACGCGATCTCTTGGACGGGATCTGCAAGGAAGCCGCAGAGATTCTGAAGACCAGGCGCATGTCGCACCAAGTCTTCGGCGTGATGAAGAAGATGAAGCCGATGCGCCAGATTGAGGTGGCCGAGCTCCTCGTCGCCGCATCGAATTTCTCCGTGCCATACACCAAGGCGCTGCTCGCCGCCACGCGGCCCGACATGTTGGTGGATCCCGACAAAAACAAGGCGGTCGATGGCCTTTCGCCGGACCTAGCTGCCAAGATGCAGAAGGAGATGGAGGTTCTCCAGCGCGAACTCAAGATGATTGAAGCGTCGCACGGCAACGAGGTGCTCAACCTCGTGCTGGCGCGTGGGTATCTCGGCAAGCTTTTTGGGAACGCCCGGATCGTGCGGTATCTTGGCCAGCACCAAGGCGACATCTTTCGCGAACTGCAGGCAATTCTCGACGGCGCGTCCTTGGAGCCCTGAGCCCCTTCCCATTCCATGCTGCATCCTGGGAAAATCGGGGATGCCACCGGAAAGAGCTCTCGCGAACCAGTGCACGGTATCAATGTGACGAAGCCTGCCAATCACAAGTGGACTTTCAAACAGCGCATGCGCGCCAAGGCGTTCGGATGGCGCGCGTCGCGGCTGGCCATTGAGCGTCTGAGAGAGGCGGCAGTGGAAATCCGCGCAGTCGCCCCCCGCGACCCGGTACGGGCCGCCGACGGAGTGGTCGGCCTTGTAGAGAGGATCTGGCCGGCATTCGAGCATATCGACACATCGTCCGGCGCCTTGGGCGGAGCCGTGCAGAGAACGCTCGACGAACTGATTCCGCTCATAGCCGAGGCTCCGGCCGACCCGCGGACGCGGGCCGGGTGGCTGGACCGGCTGTGGCAGGCAATCCTGGATGATGGAGTGAGCTATCTGTCCCCGGTCGAAGAGGCATGGGGCGACCTGTGCGCCTCAACAGAGGTCGCTTCGCGCTGGGCCGACGAGATCCGGCCCATACTACGAGCTGCCTGGTCGGACTCACGCCCCGGCAACTACGTCAAGGGGACCGACGTCTGCCTTGCCAGCCTACTCGCTGCTGGGCGACACGAGGAATTATTCGCAGTCCTGGCCCTGAAGGCGCGCCCCATTTGGCCCTGGCGGCGCTACGGAATCCGTGCGCTCGTGGCGGAGGGCCGCCTGGATGACGCGCTTGCCTACGCGGAAGCCTCCCGCGGGCTGAACATCCCGAACACTGCCATTGACACGGAGTGCGAAGCTATCCTACTCCCGGCCGGTCGCCGCGACGAGGCGTACCGCCAGTACGCACTAACAGCCAACAGCATGAGTACGGGACTGGCGACCTTCCGGCGGCTCGTTGAAAAGTACCCGGAAGTCGACTCGGCGCAGCTTCTCTCCGACCTCGCCGACTCGAGTGGTGACCCAGGACGCTGGTTCGCCGCCGCAAAAGACGCCGGGCATCTGGATCTGGCTTTCAGTCTGGCGACAGCAGGCCGCACCGATCCGCGTACTCTCATTCGTGCCTCAAGGGATTTTCTGAAATCCGAGCCGGGTTTTGCGCTCCGAGTCGGCCGGCTCGCTGTCGAACGAATCCTCGCTGGGCACGGCTACGAAATCACCACGTTGGATTTGGCCGCCGCCGTCGATCACTTCCTCGCGGCGGCGACCCGCCTCGGGGTGGCCGCCGACGCCCAGCAGGAGCTGAATCAAATGTTGGCCGATCACCCTGAGTTACCGTCCTTCATGCGGCTCCAGGTGTCGCGGCGCGCCCGTTGATCTCAACGGCTCTCTGTGCAGGCAGTATTTCCGACCCGGAACGTCGTTGCAGCACGATCTTTGCTGGGAAACGGGTTATCCTGAACGCTTCGGTAACCCAGGTAGTGACATCGACAACGCCAATCTCGGACCGTCCCATTCCAGAACCCGGCGCAATCGTCCACGTCCGCCAACGCCTGTACCTTGTAGACCAGGTGACGCTCCCTCCGAATCCCGGCGACGCGACATTGGTTAGCCTCTCGTGCGTGGATGATGACGCGCAAGGGCAAGCTCTCGACGTACTCTGGGAGCACGAACTCGAAGCCGAAATCCGTAGTGCCGAGAACTGGCAGCGCCTCGCCGAGCGGGGCTTCGACCCTCCGCAACGTTTCGCCGCCTACTTGAATACCCTTCGCTGGAACTGTGTCACCTCCACGGACCCGAAGCTCCTCCACTCGCCCTTCCGCGCTGGTATCCGCCTCGACCCCTACCAGCTCGAACCGCTCCGCAAAGCCCTGCGACTGCCCCGCGTGAACCTCTTCATCGCCGATGACGTCGGCCTCGGCAAGACCATCGAAGCCGGACTGATCGCCCGCGAACTCCTGCTCCGCAAGAAGGCCCGCGAAATTGTGGTGAGCTGCCCACCCTCGATGCTGCTCCAGTGGCAGGAGGAGCTGGCGAATCGCTTCGGGCTCCAGTTCGAAATCCTCGACAAGGACTACATCCAGCGCGTGCGCCGAGAACGCGGCTTTAGCGTGAACCCGTGGACCACCCACTCGCGCTTCCTCATCTCCCACCGCCTGCTCATCGACGAAAACTACACCTCCGGCCTCCGCGACTGGCTGGGCAATTTCCGACCGGGCACGCTCCTTATCCTCGACGAAGCCCATCACGCTGCCCCATCCAGCGGGCAGAAGTACGCCATCGATTCGCAGATCACGCACGCGGTCCGCGGGCTCGCCTACCGCTTCGAGCACCGGCTGTTTCTCTCCGCCACGCCGCACAACGGGCACTCCAACAGTTTCTCGGCGCTCCTGGAGATCCTCGATCCGCAGCGCTTCTGCCGTGGCGTCAAGGTCAACAAGCAGAATCGCGAAGACGTGATGGTCCGCCGTCTCAAGGAAGACCTGCGCGAGATCCAGGGAGGTTTTCCGAAGCGCCACGTCGACCAGATCACGCTCCGCGATTTGCCGCCGGACACGCCGGAACTCCAACTCGCATCGCTTCTCAGCCAATACCAGGAGACGCGGGAACAACGCCTGTCCGGGGAGTCCAAGCGCGTGCAGGCATCCTCCGGCCTGCTGATTTGCCACCTGCAACAACGGCTCTTCTCCTCCATCGAAGCGTTTGCCAAGACGCTACGGGTCCACCGGCGCACCGTCGAAAAGCAGCGCCAGGCCCCGGCGTTGAAGACTGAAGCCAAGCCCGAAGCCACCAACGCTACTCTCGATCTCCTCAGCGGCGCCGTGGATGCCGACGACGACCGCGCGACGCTGGCAGATTCCGAACTTGCAGCCGAACTGGACGCCCAGGTGGAAGCCGCCACAGCCGCCTCTGCCGCCCCAGCCGATCATTCCCAGGAAGAACACCTCCTTCAGCAAATGGCCGATCTCGCCGATGCCAGCCGGCGCTCGCCCGATGCTCGCGTCCGCCACCTAACCGAATGGATCGCCGCCAAAATGTGCCCCGGCGGCACGTGGAACCGCACCCGCATCATTATCTTTACCGAGTACGAGGACACGCTACGCTACCTGGAGCAGCAACTCCGCACCGCCATCGCCACCACCGATAGCGCGCTTGACCGCATCGCCATCTATCGCGGCCCCACTCCCGCCGATGAGCGCGCAGACATCAAACGCGCCTTTAACGCCGACCCCGACGCGCACCCCGTCCGCATCCTCATCGCCACGGACGCCGCCCGCGAAGGCCTCAACCTCCAAGCCCACTGCAACCGCCTTTTCCACTTCGATCTCTCCTGGAACCCCAGCCGCATGGAGCAGCGCAACGGACGCATCGACCGCAAACTCCAGCCCGCTACGGACGTCTACTGTCACTACTTCGTCTACGAGGATCGGCCCGAGGACCGTATCCTCGAAACCGTGGTCCGCAAGACCCAAACCATCCGCGCCGAGTTGGGCAGCCTCTCTCAGGTCATCGACGGCGACCTTGAGAACCTTCTCAAACACGGCATTCGTCGCGCGGACCTGGCCCGCCTGCGTCAGGAAATTGAGGCCGCCGATATCGACGCCGAAAAGCGTCAGGCTCTCGACGAGGATCTCGAATCGGCCCGCCAGCGCCAAAATGAGCTGCGCGAATCCATCGACCAGCTTCGCACCATGGCGGATCGCTCCCGGCGCGAAGCCGGCCTCGACGAAAATCACTTTCGTGCCGCCATCTCCTGCGCCCTGGAACTCCTCCATGCCCCGCCGCTCAAGCCCGCCGGTGACGGCCGCTACATCATCCCCAAGCTCGACGATGCGCAGGCCTCCTGGGCAGAGACCATGGACAGCCTGCGTGCCCCTCGACCGCGCGAGCAGAAGTTCTACGAATGGCGGCGCACTTCGCCCATACGGCCCGTTGTCTTCGAAGACCCAGGCACCGTGACCGACGCCGTGGTCCAACTCCACCTGGAGCAGCGCGCCGTCCAGCGCCTGCTGGGCCGCTTTCTCTCCCAGGGCTTCGTGCATGACGATCTTTCGCGCGCTTGCCTCGCCCAAACGAAGGACTCCATACCGCGCGTTCTCCTGCTCGGTCGGCTGGCGCTCTACGGACCCGGCGCCGCCCGCCTCCACGAAGAGATCATCCCGGTAACCGCGCGCTGGATCGACCCTGCCATCCGCAAGTCGCCGCTGACTCCCTACGCTCGCGACGCCGAGAGCCGGACCCTGAGTCTGTTGGACGCCTCTTTGCTGGCCGCGGCCACCGCCATCGAGCCCACCATCGTCGGGAACCTTCAGCATTCCACCGTCCGCGATATCGCGGAACTGCTCCCCCACCTGGAGCAGCGCGGCCAGGAATACGCCGAGGAGGCCATTCGCAAACTTGCCCAACGTGGCGAGGACGAATCCAAACAGATGCGGGAGATCCTGGAATCGCAACGCAAGCATATCGCCGCCACCGCCGAGAAATCGAGCCAATCCACGCTACCCTTCCGTGACGATGAACTCCGCCAACTCGAAGCCAACCGCCGCCATTGGGGCCGCCGCCTCTCTGAGATCGAAACGGAGCTGGAAACCGAACCCGCCCGCGTCCGCGACGTCTACCAGGTGCGCGCCCGCCGCATCGAACCGGTAGGCCTCATCTACTTATGGCCGGTGACCAACTGACATGGCGCACGATTCCACAGCGCTCAGTCACCAGGAGTGGATCGGCTACGTGCAGCCGGTGGGAGTCGTGGTCTCCACGCCCGCGCTGCTGGAAGCCGGCGCGGCCATCAATCGTAATTTCGTTCCGCTACACAACGAATTCCTTTCCGTACTGCCGCGTGACCGCGAGGGGAACCCCATCGCGGAACTTCGCGACTTCCCTGCGTTCGCCTCCAAGGTGCTGGGTTGGCGGGCCGCCGATCTTGCCACGCCGCCCGACCGTTTCCTGATCCCGGTCTCCGGCTACGAAGAGGTGCTGCAACCCACCTGGGTGGTCAACGACCGCGACACCCCACTCCTCCTTATCCTGGAGACGCAAGGCGATTTCGACCAGGACCCGGCACCCGAACCCCGCCGCTGGAACGCCGCACCGCAGTTGCGCTTTGAGCGCCTGCTGCGCGAAACCGGCGTCCCGGCCGGCCTGCTGGTCAGCCCGCATGCCATCCGCCTGGTCTACGCCCCCAAGGGCGAATCGAGCGGGCACATCACCTTCCGCATCGCCGACATGACGCAAGTCGCTGGCCGTCCCATTCTTGCCGCGCTGCACATGCTGCTCTCCGCCGAGCGCCTCTTCAGCATGGCCGCCGGCCAGCGCCTTCCCGCCCTGCTGGCCGCCAGCCGCAAGCATCAGAACGTGGTCTCCACCAAACTTTCCGGTCAGGTGATGGAGGCGCTCTTCGAGCTGCTCCGCGGTTTCCAGGCCGCACACGATCAGAACGGCATTTTGGAAGAAGTTCTCCGCACCGATCCCAACCGGGTCTACGGCGGCCTGCTCACCGTCCTGCTGCGCCTGGTCTTCGTGCTCTATGCCGAGGACCGCGGCCTGCTCTCCTCAGACCCTATCTACACTAGCAACTATTCCGTTGCCGGCCTCTTCGAGCGGCTGCGGGAAGACCAGGCGCACCACCCCGATACCATGGATTCGCGCTACGGCGCATGGGCGCGCCTGCTGGCGCTCTTCCGCCTGGTCTGGTCCGGCGCGAAACACGGGCGCATGCGGATTCCGGGCCGCCGCGGGTATCTCTTCGATCCCGACCGCTACCCGTTCCTCGAAGGCCGCGCGTGCGGTGGGGCCATTCGCGTCCCGCGCGTCTCCGATGGCGTGCTGTACCGCGTGCTGGTGCGGCTGCTGGTGCTGGATGGCGAGCGCCTCAGTTATCGCAATCTGGACGTGGAACAGATCGGCAGCGTCTACGAAGCCATGATGGGATTCGAACTGCACGTGGCCGGGGGGCCTTCCATCGCCATCAAGCCCAAAAAGCGCCACGGCGCTCCGGTCACCATCAATCTGGCCGGGCTGCTGGACGTGCCCGCGGCCAAGCGCAACGAATGGCTCAACAAGGCGACGGACCAAAAGGTGAGCGGGCAGGCCGAGCGCGCGCTCAAGGAAGCCGGCACCATTGACGACCTGATGGCCGCGCTGGATCGCCGGATTGCCCGCAACGTCACGCCCGATCCGGTGCCCCAGGGAGCGCTGATCTTCCAGCCCTCACCCGAACGGCGGCGCAGTGGATCTCACTATACGCCGCGCTCCCTGACGCTGCCCATCGTGGAGGCGGCGCTCGGGCCCGTGCTGAAGAGACTGGGCGCACATCCTCGGCCGGAGCAGATCCTGGCGCTGAAGGTCTGCGATCCGGCAATGGGGTCTGGCGCGTTCCTGGTGGAGGCGTGCCGCCAGTTGGGCGACGCACTGGTCACGGCCTGGCACGATCACGATGCTGCGCCTCCGCTACCGCCCGATGAGGACGAATTGCTGCACGCGCGCCGCACGGTGGCGCAGCGCTGTCTCTATGGCGTGGATAAGAACGAGATGGCGGCGGACCTCGCCAAGCTCTCGTTGTGGCTGGCCACGCTGGCTCGCGATCACGAATTCACGTTCCTGAATCACGCACTGCGCCACGGCGATTCATTGGCGGGTCTGAGCGCGCGGCAAATTGCGGCCTTCCATTGGGAGCCGAAGCCCATGCAGACCTTTCTGGAACAGGATCTGCGGGGGCGAATCACGCGCGCTGGGGCGCATCGCAAGAAAATTCTAGACGCCCGCGACGATACGCCCTACGCGCAACTTGCACAGAATCTGGAGAGTGCGGACCAGGCGATCTCGGTGGCGCGCGATGTGGGCGATGCCGTGCTGGCTGCCTTTTTCTCAGGTGAGAAGAAAGCGGCGCGAGAGCGGATGCGGGAGCAGTACGAAGCGGAATTGAAGGAGTGGTTGGAAAGCAAGAAAGACGACGCCGGCATCCGGCTGAGTGGCATAGGGCAGGCGTTACGGAGGCAGGAGAAGCCGGTAGCACCGTTCCACTGGGAGGTGGAGTTCCCTGAGGTGTTCGACCTCGATGAATTCCTCCGTGTGCGCGGCGGCTTCGATGCGATGGTCGGGAATCCGCCCTTTGCGGGCAAGAACACCCTCATTGATGGGAATGCCGACGGCTATATGGACTGGCTGAAGGCGGAGCACGCCGAATCGCACGGGAATGCGGATCTGGTAGCGCACTTCTTCCGGCGCGCCTTCACGCTATTGAGAAAGGACGGCTGCTTCGGCCTGATCGCGACGAACACTATCGGACAGGGCGACACACGATCTACTGGGCTACGCTGGATCTGTCTGCATGGTGGGACGATCTACCGCGCTGTGAAACGGCTGAAGTGGCCCGGCGAGGCGGCGGTCATAGTGAGCGTGGTGCACGTCTGCAAGGGAGACGTGTCGGGTCCGTATTGGCTAAGCGGGCGCGAGGTGGATCGGATTACAGCGTATCTGTTTCACGCCGGCGGGCACGAGGATGCGGCCAAATTGGCGGAGAACGAGGGCAAGAGTTTCATCGGCAGCTACGTACTCGGGATGGGATTCACGTTTGACGACACCGACAAGGACGGTGTCGCATCGCCAATTGCAGAAATGCATCGCTTGATTGCTGAGGATCCTCGGAATGCTGAGCGGATATTCCCGTATCTCGGTGGCGAGGAGCTGAACAATAGCCCAACGCACTCACACCATCGATATGTGATCAACTTCGAGGCCCTTCCTTTGGACCGCAATCTCAAATCAGCAAGTTGGCTGTCCGCAGATGACGAACAACGCAAAGATTGGCTCCGCGCCGGCAGGGTGCCAGAGGACTACCCCGGAGCCGTCGCCGCCGACTGGCCGAGTCTTCTGAAGATCGTTGGTGACCGGGTCCGGCCGGAGCGCTTGACCGACAATCGAGAGAACTATCGGCGGTTGTGGTGGCAGTTCGCAGAACGCCGGCCTGGGCTTGCCGGGGCATTCAGCAGGGCCAAGCGTGCCCTTCTCATTACGCGCGTCAGCCAAGTAGTAGCATTCGCATTCGTTGCCACTGACACTGTGCCGGCAGAGACCACCGTTGCCATTGTGCTGGAACGTTTTCAGGCATTCTGTGTGCTTCAAACCCGGCCGCATGAAATCTGGGCTCGGTTCATGGCCTCATCATTCAAGGACGATCTAAGGTACACTCCATCTGACTGCTTCGAGACGTTCCCCTTCCCATCCAACTCCGAAGCGAACCCTACCCTCGAAGCCGCTGGCCAAGCCTACTACGAATTCCGCGCTGACCTAATGGTCCGCAACAAAGAAGGACTCACCAAGACCTACAACCGCTTCCACCGCCCCGACGAGTACTCGCCCGACATCCTCAAGCTCCGTGAACTACACGACGCGATGGACCGCGCCGTCCTCGACGCATACGGCTGGCATGACCTCCAGCCAGTGTGCGAGTTCTTCCCCGAATTCGACGACGAAGATGACGAGGAAAGCGAGTCCGCGCGCCTGCGGCAGAAGCGCTATCGCTGCCGCTGGCCGGACGACATCCACGACGAAGTTCTGGCGCGCCTGCTGGCGCTGAACCGGGAGCGCGCCGGCATCCCCGCCGAGCCCGTTTCCGCTCCGCCACGCACTCCCCGTAAGTCGACTAGCCCCAAAAAGGCGGTGCCGCCTGATCAGTCCAAGCTGTTCTGACCCCGGTACGCCGCTCTGCTATGATGGATCACAGGAGGCCGGAATTTCCGGATTTCCGGCAGTTGAATTCTTATGGGCACACTTGTTAGAGTCCAGCACAAAGGCCAAATGACCATCCCCAGCACGGTTCGCACCGCCGTAGGAGGCTCGCCGCGTCAGGCGGATGACCTCCAGCGCGTTCGTCAGCAGTTCGTCGTCTGCGCCGCCGTCGCCGTCCGCCGCCGCAACTTCG
>JAPKZC010001159.1 GCA_026394025.1 Candidatus Solibacter sp. | reverse complement strand
CCCAACACAGTGCAGACGCCGGAAGCGTTGCAGGGCATCCGCCTGACCATCAGTGTTTACCCGGCAATTCTGTTTCTCATCGTGATTGGCTGCCTGGTCTGCTACAAGATCGGCAAACGCCTGAACTTACAGATACAGGACGAACTGGCGGAACGGAGAAAGAACTTCGCCGCCACTTAGTACGGAGTATTCTATATGTCTTTCACACTGACTCTACCTGCCCTTCACCTAACCGCTCTGTCTGCGAACGCGCAGGCACCGGCCGCGCTAATGGATGTGTTCGAGGGATGTTTTCATGTCGGAGCAGCACTCAACCCAGCCCAGTTCGAAGAACGGGACGCGCGGGGCCTGGCGTGAAGACCTTCTTCCTCAGCCTCTGTCTGGCCGCTGGCGCTTTTGCGCTCGGTCAACCCCGCTATGTCGATACCGTGAACGCCCGCGGCAGCTTCCCCCTGGTACAGGCACAGGTAGCCGCGGCTGTCTATGTCGATTCCGCCGACCACGCCGGCGTCGTCCGCGCCGTCAGCGATCTTGTGGCGGATGTCGCTCGCGTCACTGGTTCCACTCCCGCAACGGCGCACGATGAAAAAGGCCTCGGCGCGAACGTCGTAATCGCTGGCACCATCGGCAAAAGCACGCTAATCGATCGCCTGATCCGCGAGGGCAAGATCGACCCCGGACAAGTCACCGGTAAGTGGGAGGCGTTCCTGATTCAAGTAGTGGCCAAGCCGCTGCCCGGCGTCTCCAGCGCCCTGGTCATCGCCGGCAGCGACAAGCGAGGTACCATTTACGGCCTCTACGATCTTTCCGAACAGATCGGCGTCTCGCCCTGGCACTTCTGGGCGGACGTTCCGGTGGTTCACAAGGATGCCCTCTTCGTCAAGGCCGGCAAATACGGCGAAGGCGAACCAGCCGTGAAGTATCGCGGCATCTTCCTGAATGACGAAGCGCCGGCGCTCAGCGGCTGGGTAAAAGAGAAGTACGGAACTTACAACCATCAGTTCTACGAGAAAGTCTTCGAGTTGATCCTCCGTCTGAAGGGCAACTATCTGTGGCCCGCCATGTGGGGCAGTGCGTTCAATGAAGATGACCCGCTGAGTCCCAAGATTGCTGACGAATGGGGCATCGTGATGGGCACCACCCATCACGAGCCCATGCTGCGCGCCCAGCAGGAGTGGAAGCGCCACGGCAAGGGGCCCTGGGACTATGCGAAGAACCCCGAAGTGCTGCGCCAGTTTTGGGAGGAAGGCGTCAAACGCAATAAAGACTACGAGAGCATTATCTCGATCGGCATGCGTGGCGATGGTGATATGCCGATGGCCGGCACCGGCATGAGCGCCAATATCACCCTGCTGGAGAAGATCGTTGCCGATCAGCGTAAGATCCTTGCCGGGCAAGTCAATCCCAATCTGGCCGCGGTGCCCCAACTCTGGGCGCTCTACAAAGAGGTCCAGGGATATTACGACAATGGCATGCGCGTGCCGGACGACGTGACCTTGCTGTGGTGCGACGATAACTGGGGCAACATCCGCCGCCTCCCTACACCAGAGGAACGCAAACGCTCTGGCGGCGCCGGCATTTATTATCACTTCGATTACGTCGGCGGCCCACGCAATTACAAGTGGATCAACACCAATCCGATTCCCAAAGTGTGGGAGCAGATGAATCTGGCGCTGGAATACGGTGCCGACCGCATCTGGATCGTCAACGTGGGCGATCTCAAGCCGATGGAGTTCCCCATCGATTTCTTCCTGAATTTCGCGCGCGATCCGAAGCGCTGGCCCAAGGAGAAAATCGGCGCATTCACCCGCCAGTGGGCGGAGCGGGAATTTGGCGCGCATGCTTCGGAGATTGCCGGCATAGTCTCCAAAACCCTGAAGTACAACGGGCGGCGCAAGCCCGAATTGCTGGAGCCCGCCACTTACAGCCTGACCGACTATCGGGAGGCCGACCGCGCCGTCGCCGAGTACAAGGAAATCATCGCCAGGGCCGAAAAGATTTCGGCCACTCTACCGGAGAACGCCCGCGACGCCTTCTTCCAACTCGTGACCCATCCCGCCAAAGCCGCCGCGCAGGTGACGGAACTCTACGTCACGGCGGCCAAGAATCGCCTGTATGCCGCACAGGGCCGCGCCACCGCCAACGATATGGCCGCGCGGACCCGCGCGCTGTTCCAAGCCGACATCGATCTCACCGCGTACTTCAATAAGACGCTGGCCAACGGCAAGTGGAACCACATGATGGACCAGACTCACATCGGGTACACCTACTGGCAGGAGCCGCCGCGGAAT
>JAPKZC010000255.1:1839-2531 GCA_026394025.1 Candidatus Solibacter sp. | reverse complement strand
GTCCGCCGCCCGGATCGTCGGCTTCGAGTTGGTGTCCATCCACTTCGTATTTGCGCGTCGCCTTGATCTTGCTCATGCTCAGCGTGATGCGCTTCAATTTGCCCTGCGAGAGGCGCTGCCCCTGCTCCGTCTCCGACGTCATCACGAACCGTGCGCCCCGCAAGTCGGCCAGGTCGGCCTGGGTGTTGTTGCTCTCCTGCCGGGCCATCAGCGTGTCCACCTGGAGCAATACGGAGTACTCGGCGACCAAGTGTAGGAACGTCGAGAGAAGCGTAGACTTGCCGTTGTTGCCGGTCCCGAACGGGACGAAGATGGCCTTCTCCTCTGTGGTGGCCGTGAGGGAATAGCCGAGGGCTCGCTGGAGATACCCGACCATCCGCTCGGCGCGGTCCAGTTCCGGTTCGGAGGCGTCGGGGTGATTGCCCATCATCCGGGCAATGACGCTCAGGAACAGATGACAGGCGGCCCCGGAGTTGTAGTTGTAGTGAACCAGCTTCGTCATGAACTGGTCAGGATCGTGCGGGACCAAGTCGCCGGTGCGAAGATCGAGCGTGCCGTTCATGAAGTTCAGCAGGAACGGGTGCGTATCGAGTTGGTCCGGCGTCACCACGAGTTCGCATTCCGCCATGGTGAGCATGTTGGCAACACGGCGAGCGTCCAGGGACGAATAGGCGAACGACATGTGATCCTTG
>JAPKZC010000255.1:0-1794 GCA_026394025.1 Candidatus Solibacter sp. | reverse complement strand
CTTCGCCCAAGTACGCCAGCATGGTCTGCTTCGCCAGGCGGCGTGCGGATCCCCTGCCCGAGACGTCGCGGGGGATCTTCATGCGACGGACAAGATCTCATCACGGACCAGGTGGGGCGAATCCGCTCGGGCCGGGGTTGGTCGAAGAAGAACCCTGCCGTCGCCTCAAGCACGTTCTCGCGCAACTGCTGCCACGTATCCCCCTCAGTGAAGATGTTTTCGGTAAGGCACTCCGCGCGATAGGCGCCGTCGGCCTCCTGGACGACTTCGAAAACCAATTCTGCGATACCCATTATGATACGGCATGGGCTCTCTCGGGCATGGTTCATAAGTCCCCACAAGCCGTTAGCGCCCTATCGGGAGTGCCGCGGGCGGAAATCCTCGCGCCACGGAAAAGAATTCGGGCTGCGGCACTTTCGATAGGGGGCGACTTGAAGGAGGTGGCCGATTCGACGCGCTATGGAGCTACTATCGGTTCCCTTTGGAATGAGGGACTTGCAGGAGGGTTGATGGCTCTCCGCGAGGCGAATTCCGCTTTGCACTGGGCTACCACTCGACCAGAGGATAACACGCCCGCGCCAGCCGTGGCCGTAGGCCACTTCGTTCAAGTCCTTAGGGCCGTATCTCGAGCGGTCCGGTCGCAGAAGCCCCCGATAGCGGCGAAAATGTGCGGGGCCGGAGCGTTCACGATACGGCGACTTGTACTAAGCCGCCCCGGGTTTTGGCAGGTCAATTGCTTTGTGGGGATTCAATCGAACGACTATGCTTGGGATACTCCGTCTCGGCGCAGGCGAAAGGCTGCGTGTTCGCAATTGCCCTGCCGAACGGGGTATCACCCTCACAGTTTACCGTGAGGCGGTTTAGTACAAGTCGCCTTCTTGGAACCCAGTGCACGCGTGCTGCCTGGAGGACGGCCGGCCCCACATTTCGATCTGTAAAGTGAACAGCATTGTGGGTTAGACGCAGGTTAGACCCAGGGTTAGGGAGAGACGCTTCGGGCTGGAGCAGCGCTCTGCCGGCAGTCTGGTGGGCCGCAAGTCGCGGTGGAACCGTGGGCCGGAGTATCATAAACCTTGCGGTTCGACGGCAGATGACATGCGTTTGAATTTCCTGTGTTGCCTGGCGGCCGCTGCCTGCGCGCTCCCGGCCGCGACGATTGAGAGGCGGGGGAGCAACCCGTGGCCGACGCGCAACCACCTGCGTTTCGCCACCCCGGTGGACGCGCCGCGCGGCACGCCGGTGCTCGTGCCACAGGAGTTGCCCGCCGGATTCAATTCGGATTCGGTGCGCGTCATTGGGCCAGGTTCGGGCGACCCTCTGCCCTCGAAGGTGGATTGGCGCGTCCCTCAGGCCCGCATCGGCTGGGTGTCGGGCGGTCCGGGGACCTACCACGTATATTTCGATCTGGGCGCAGAGGGCGAAACGGAGCGCATCGCGGCGCCGGCCATGATGGGAAGCGGCGACCGCCTCACCTACGGCCGTGGCGGCGTGAAGGGACGCCTCTCGGTGGGATTGTGGGCGCATCCGGTGGCGCTCGATTTCGACGGCGACGGCAATACCGACCTGATCGTGGGCTGCCCCGACCATCCGTACAACGGCACCTACCTATTCCGCAATCTCGCCACCAATGATGCGCCTCTGTTCGACCGCGCCGAGTGGCTGGGACCGGGCACGAAGGACCTGGTGGCCGCCGATTTCAACGGCGACGGCGCGCTCGACCTGGTGGTGAGCGGAGGGTATTACAGCGATGTCCGCAGGCACCGGCTGGCGCAGTTCGTCAAGGTCAACCTGGCG